>JBIPMO010000309.1:0-3579 GCA_044369085.1 Phycisphaerales bacterium | reverse complement strand
TGATGGGTATGGGTTCGCCTCGCTTTTGGGGGCGTATGTGCTGCTGATCGTGCCCGCGGGGTTCGGGGTGACGCTGGTGCTTTCGGTGCCCGTGGCGGGGTTGTGGGTGGTTGTTGCTCGGGTGATGGGGTGGTCGATCGCGGTGCCCGGGTTCACGGGGGTTGTGGTGCATCGGTGCGGGGGGTGCGGGTATGACGTGACGGGGAACGAGACGGGGAGATGCCCGGAGTGCGGGATCTCGCTGCGTGCGGGCGGCGTGGGTGATGATGATGCGGGCCTGTGACCGCGATGGTGCATCGCGGCGCGGTACGATGATGGGCCCGGGCGTTGCTGGTGCGTTGTTCCTTCTGAGTTGTGTTCCGATCTGAAAGGTGAGCCTGAATGCCCTCGTCCGCCCCTGCTCCGAGTTCCTCCCCCTCCCCCACTGCTTCATCTGAGGGGCGCAAGTACATCCGTGACCTGGGGACTTCCGAGCGGTTCACGGGGACGTTCTGTATTTCGAATGCGCAGCTCGCGGTGACGAAGAACGGGGACCCGTATCTGGCGTGCCTGCTGTCGGACAAGACCGGGCAGTGCCCGGGGCGGCGGTGGTCGTTCAGCCCGGAGGAGTTCCAGCGGCTGCCGGTGGAGGGGTTCGTGTACGCGGAGGGTCGGACGCAGCCGTTCAAGGGGGAGCTGCAACTGATCATCGATCGGATCGAGGCGGTGGAGCCCTCGCAGGAGCAGCTGCGGGATCTGTTGCCCGCGAGCGAGCGGCCCGCGGAGGAGATGTTCGCGGAGCTGACAGCGCTGCTGGACACGATCACGCACCCGGCGATGAAGGCGCTGGTGAAGGCGTACCTGGATGATGAGATGCTGATGGGTCAGTTCAAGCAGGCGCCGGCGGCGAAGATGATGCACCACGCGTACCTGGGGGGGTTGCTGGAGCACACGCTGAACCTGGTGAAGCTGGCGAACGTGGTGTGCCCGCTGTACCCGAAGATCAGCCGGGACCTGGTGGTGGTCGGGCTGTTCCTGCACGACCTGGGGAAGACGCGGGAGATCTCGTTCGAGGGGGCGTTCACGTACACGGACCGGGGCGAGCTGATCGGTCACATCGTGGATGGGGCGATCATGCTGCACGACAAGGTTCAGCAGGTGATGCGCACGAGCGGGGTTCGGCTGCCCAAGAACGCGATCTCGGTGCTGCAGCACATCATTCTGTCGCACCACGGGCAGCCGGAGTTCGGGGCGGCGAAGATCCCGGCGACGCCTGAGGCGATCCTGGTGGCGATGCTCGACAATCTGGATGCGAAGACGACGATCGCGGTGACGGCGGCGCGGCCGAACCGCGCGAAGGCGACAGACCTGGGTGGGAACTTCACGGAGAAGCAGTGGGCTCTGGAGCAGGTTCGGCTGTTCCGGCCCGATCCGCTGGCGTGAGGCGGGGTTGTCCACGGCGGTTTGGAAGGGGGAAAGTTGATCAGCGTTTGCGAGGATCCCTCGGGGTCAAGGTTGCCCATTTTCACGCGCCGGGGGCGATTTGATTAAGGGTGCGCTAAGGGAGCTTGCAAGTTCCGCCACATCAGTGAATTGAGCCTTGTCGGGGGCTTGTGTGGTGGTATCCTGCTCCCGCCTTCGGCTATCCACCTGACAGGCCCGCTCGCTTTGGAAGAGAGAGAGGCCCCCTGACAGGACGTTTGGTTTCCCCCGCTCGGGATTCGTCCCGAGCGGTGGGTGGCGGTCGCGGGCATCGTGCATCGGATTCACACAAGGAAGGAAGGAAACACGTCCATGAAGAACTTCGTCGCTATCGTTTCCGTCATTGCGTCGCTGGCCGGGGCCGCTCAGGCCCAGACCGTGGCTCAGTGGGACCTGCTCGGACAGCCCGGCACTCAGGCCAGCGTTGCTGGTCTGGGCTCGGCCAACGTGACCGCTGGCCTGCTGGCCCGTGGCGCTGGCCTCTCCGGCAACGCCGGTACCAACTCGATCAACGCCGCCGGTTGGAACGACCTGGGCGCCAATGATTACTACTCGCTCGCGTTCACGGTTGATGCCGGCTACAAGACCGACCTGAGCAGCCTGTACATCGGCAGCCGGTCGTCGAACTCCGGCCCCCGCGATCTGGGCCTGTACTCCAGCCTCGACGGGTTCGCCAGCCCGGTCCACACCTGGACCGAAGTCGGCGCCTCGGCGTTCGCCAACCAGATCATCGATCTGTCGGGTCTGCCGGACATCACCGGCAGCGTCGAGTTCCGCATCCGCGCGACCTCGAACGCGGCCGCGACCGGCGGCACGATCAGCTCGACGGGCACCTTCCGCCTGTCCGCTTACTTCTCCGGCGGCGCCTTCGACCGCAACCTCCAGTTCACCGGCGTGACCACCCTGGTCCCGACCCCCGGCGCGGCCGTCCTGGCCGGCGTTGCTGGCCTGGTCAGCATCCGTCGTCGCCGTACCGCCTGATATCGGTTCTGCATCATCTGCAACACCCCGGCACGCCCGCGTTCGCGCGGGCGTGTCGCTTTTTCGGATCGCCGCGGGGCGATGCCTAGGATTGCGGGATGTCGGACGACGCGGTTGCGATCCAGGTGAACTTTGCGCGAGCGGTGCCCTTGTTCCCGCTCGATGGGGTGGTGCTGCTGCCGCACGCGTTGCTGCGGCTGTATGTGTTCGAGCCTCGGTACCGGCAGATGGTGGAGGAGGCTCTGGACGGCCCGGGGCTGATCGCGATGGCGGTGTTCGAGGGGTCGCGTTGGAAGCAGGAGTACCACGGGAACCCGCCGATCCGTCGGTGCGTGTGCCTGGGGCACATCGCGCACCACGAGCGTGAACCGAGCGGGAACTACCGGCTGGTGCTGCAGGGGATCGTGCGGGCCAAGATCCTGAGCGAAGAGGCCCCCGATGACGAGCGGCTGTATCGCAGGGCGCTGCTGCAGCCGATCGAGACGCAGGACGGGGGGGATGACCAGCTTGACACGATGTGCGGGGATGTGCTCGAGGAGATGCGGACCGAGCCGCTGACGGACCTTGCATCGGTGCGGTCGGTGCTGCGCGAGGTGGAGCAGCGGGAGATCCCGTCGGCGGCATTGCTTGAGGTGGTGACGCTGAGCGTGCTGAACGACAAGCGTCTGCAATACCGGCTGCTGGCGGAGGGGGATGCGCACCGTCGGGCGACGATCGTGCGGGACCAGTTGCGGCGGATGCGCGGGAGCCTGGCGTATGCGGCTCGGCAGATCGATGCCGAGGCTCCGGACGGGTGCACGTGGAACTGACGCGGTGCGGCGGGGCCCCATGGCGGGTGCGCGGTTACACTTTTGGGATGCACCAGTTCGCCATGCTGACCGTTCTGACCGCTGCCGCGTGCGCCGTTTCGGCGTGCGCAAGCCATCACCCGACATGGCCGGATACTGATAGCGTGGGGATGGTTCTTGACGATTTCCACGATGCGGCGAGCAAGGCTGACGAGTCGCGGTACTTCGGGCACTTTGCTCGGGGCGGCGTGTTCATCGGGACCGATGCATCGGAGCGATGGACGGTCGAGCAGTTCCGCGCGTACGCCCACCCCTACTTCTCGCAAGGCAAGGGATGGACTTACCGGAG
>JBIPMO010000078.1:0-11653 GCA_044369085.1 Phycisphaerales bacterium | reverse complement strand
TCGCCTTGTGGTTCCCTTGCTCATCGCGGGGGAAGTTCGCCGGTTCGATCTTGATCGGGCCCGTGGCGTCGAGGCGGATGAGTCGTGGCATGAAGCTCTCCGTGGAGCCGGGCTTGATGGGCCCGGCACAAAGAGCATACGGCCGCTCAGGTCAGATCGGAAGGCCTTGAAACGCTCGATTTCACGCCGGGCTCGGCACCGTCTGCATGATCTGCTGCAAGACCTGCGTCGAGATCCGCATGTCCCCCGTCTGCAGGTACGCCCGGCTGATCACGCGGTGAGCGCCCACCGGCAGCACATTCTCCACCACATCCTCCGGCGTGCAGTAGTCGCGACCGGCCATCAGAGCGGTCGCCCGGGCGGCGTGCGCCAGCGCCAGCGTCCCGCGGGGAGACAGGCCTACCTGCAGCTGCTCGCTCTTGCGCGTCGCCGAAGCGATCGCGATGATGTACTCGACGAGCGAACGCTCCAGCTTCACGCTGTCCACCTGCGCCTGCAGCGCCAGCACATCGGCGGGCCCGAGCACGGGCTTCATCTCGTGGAGCATCTTCTCGCTCGGGCGCATCTCGATCACCCGCGCCTCATCCTCGGGCTTGGGGTAGCCCAGCGCGATGTGCAGCAGGAAGCGGTCGAGCTGGTTCTCGGGCAGCAGGTACGTACCCTCGAACTCGAAGGGGTTCTGCGTCGCGATCACCATGAAGGGCTGCTCGAGCGTCACCACCCGCCCGTCGATCGACACCTGCGCCTCGTTCATCGATTCCAGCAGCGCCGACTGCGTCCGCGGCGTCGTGCGGTTGATCTCGTCGGCGAGCACGATGTTCGCGAAAATCGGCCCACGCTTGAAGTGGAACTCGCTGGAGTTGCGGTCGAACACCGTCACCCCCAGCACATCGCTGGGCAGCATGTCCGGGGTCAGCTGGATGCGGCTGAACGAGCACGCCACGCTCTTGGCGAGCGCTGTCGCGAGCAGCGTCTTGCCCACCCCGGGCACATCCTCGATCAGCACGTGCCCGCGCGCAAGCAGGCACCGGATCAGCCGGTCCACCGCGTCGGCGTTGCCGATGTACACCTGCCGGATGCTGGCCCGGAGCTTGTCGATCGCCTGCTGGACCGCATCTGGAGTCATTGGGGTCGGAGTATAGGTCCGCACGGAAGAACCGGCCCCGTCCGCTTGTTCTTCCCGCTGATCGGGAGCCGCCAGAGCGGGCCTCGGGGTTTGCTGCGTGCTCATGCTCGACCCTTCGCGGCCCGCGCGCTGGCGGTTCCCGATCGTTCCGCGGTTAGGATGATGCACGTGGGAGGCCAGCAGCCCGAACAACCCCAGGGCGAGGAGACAAGGCGCGTCACCGCGCACGCCGATCGGCTTGATCTCGCGCTCACCGGGTCGCTCCCGTGCGTCACCTGCGGCTATGAACTCAAGGGCCTGTCGATCCGCGGTGTCTGCCCGGAGTGCGGCACCACCGTTCGCGCCGCGATCCTGTGGCAGGTCGACCCGCTGGCCGAGGAGTTCCGCCCGATCGTCCGCCCGGGGCTCCTGGCTCTGGGCATACGCGCCTGGGCCGCGGGCGCGCTGATCGCCGCCCTCGCCTCGTGGGGGCTGCGTATCGCGGACATGATCGAGCGTCAGCTTCTTGCCCCGATCGACACCACCTGGCTCAGCGCGATCGTGCTGATCGGCGCTGCGCTCTCCGCCGCGGGCAGCCTCGCGATCATCCGACCCACACCCACTTCGACCTTCCGTCACGCCGTGATGGCCTCGATCGGTGCCCTCGCCTACGTGCCCCTGCTCTGGGCGATGTGGCGGGTGCACTGGCAGATCGATCCCACCGGTTCGCAGCCGTACTTCTCGGCCACCGCCGATCCGCAGCGGATCGCGCTGCACCTCCTGGTGTCGGGCAGCACGATCCTGATCGTCCTGGGCTTCCGCCCCAACGCTCGCGACCTGGTCCGCCGGTCGCTGGTCATGCGCATGGGCCGCGTCGATCGCCAGACGCTTTACGTCATGGCGGGGGTCATTGCGCTGACGATGGTCGGCGATGCCATCCGCCTGGGCGCGGCCCAGAACCTCTCGCCGCACGCTGACCTGTGGTCGATGCTGGGGACCCTCCTGATCGCCCTCGGATCGGCCCTGTTCACCCTCGGGCTCGTGGGCGCTGCCATCGACTCCTGGCGGATCAGCCGGGCGATCCTCATCCCCGCCCCGTCGCTCAAGCAGGTGCTCGGCGGCCACGACGCGTAGCGCCGCCCTCCCAAACACGCGAAGCTCAGGCTCACTCGCCCGTCGGTCGGGCTGCCAACCTGGCAGTCAGCAAGGGTGCTGCGGAGGCTCCCTGTCACCTTCGGTCGCCAGCGGAGGCCCGCCCAACTCCAAAAACCGCCCCGATGCCCCCTGGGGCCCCGTCAACGGCCCGAGCCACCGCTGGCACCGTTCTTGCCAATCACTTGATGCGGCGTGAGTGCGCTCAGTGCTCGCCGACGCCACTCGACGTCCTCGCACAAGACCCTCCAAGACCCCTCTTTCGATTCGGAGATCCCCCACGATGGCCGCCAAGACCCTTTCCTTCGACGTTGATGCCCGCCAGTCCCTCCTCGCGGGCGTCCAGAAGCTCGCCAAAGCCGTCAAGAGCACCCTGGGCCCCCGCGGGCGGAACAGCGTCCTGGACAAGTCCTGGGGCGGGCCCACCGTCACCAAGGACGGCGTCACCGTCGCCGAAGAGATCGAGCTCCGCAACAAAGCCGAGAACATGGGCGCCAAGCTCGTCAAAGAAGCCGCGAGCAAGACCTCCGACACCGCGGGCGATGGAACCACCACCGCCACCGTCCTCGCCGAGGCCCTCTTCACCGAAGGCCTGAAGTTCATCGCGGGCGGCGTCGATGCCAACGCTCTGGTCCGCGGCATGAAGAAGGCCGTCGAGGCCGTCGCCGCCGACATTCAGAAGCAGTCCCGCCCCGTCGAGGGCAAGGCCGACATCCAGGCCGTCGCCTCGATCTCCGCCAACAACGATGCCGAGATCGGCAAGATCATGGCCGAGGCCTTCGACAAGGTCGGCAAGGACGGCGTCATCACCGTCGAAGAGGGCAAGAGCCGCGACACCACCGTCGATGTCGTCGAGGGCATGCAGTTCGACCGCGGCTACCTGTCGCCGAACTTCGTCACCAACGTCGAGGACATGAAGGTCGAGATCGAGAAGTGCCTCGTGCTCGTCTACGAGGACAAGATCTCCAGCATCCAGAAGCTCGTCCCGCTCCTCGAAAAGGTGATGCAGGCCAAGAAGCCCCTGCTCATCATCGCCGAGGACATCGAGGGCGAGGCGCTCGCCACCCTCGTCATCAACAAGCTCCGCGGCACCCTCCAGGTCGCCGCCGTCAAGGCGCCGGGCTACGGCGACCGCCGCAAGGCCATGCTCGAGGACATCGCCATCCTCACCGGCGGCAAGCCCATCATGAAGGATCTGGGCCTCGAGCTCGACACCGTCTCGCTCAAGGACCTGGGCATGGCCAAGAAGGTCGAGATCGACAGCGAGAACACCCTGATCCTTGAGGGCGCCGGCTCGTCCAAGGACATCAAGGCCCGCTGCGACCAGATCCGCGCCGAGATCGACCGCACCACCAGCGACTACGACCGCGAGAAGCTCCAGGAGCGCCTCGCCAAGCTCTCGGGCGGCGTCGCCCAGATCAACGTCGGCGCCGCCTCCGAGGCCGAACTCAAGGAGAAGAAGGCCCGCGTCGAGGATGCACTCCACGCAACCCGCGCCGCCGTCGCCGAGGGCATCGTCGCGGGCGGCGGTGTCTCCTTCGTCCGCGCCATCAAGTCCATCGAGAAGATCCCCGAGTGGAAGAGCGTCTTCGGCAAGGATGAAGACGCCACCGTCGATGATGTCGGCCGCGTCAAGTACGACGTCGCCGCCGGCGCTGAGCTCGTCCGCCGCGCCCTCCGCGTCCCCCTCCAGACCATCGCCGACAACGCCGGGGCCAAGGGCACCGTCGTCGTCGCCAAGGTCGCCGAGGGCGACAGCAAGATCGGGGCGAGCTTCGGCTTCAACGCTCTGACCCTCGAATACGGCGACCTGCTCAAGCAGGGCGTCCTCACCCCCGCCAAGGTCGACCGCACCGCTCTGCAGAACGCCGCGAGCGTGGCCACCGTGCTGCTGACCGCCGACTGCATCATCACCGAAACCCCCAAGGAAAAAGACGACCACGCCGGCCACGACCACGGTCACGGCGGTGGCGGGATGGGCGGCGGCATGGGTGGGATGGGCGGCATGGGCATGGGCGGCATGGGTGGGATGGGGTTCTAAGTCAACGACCGCGCGTTCAGAGCCATCCGAAACTGTTCCGACTTTCCATGTCATCGAACACCATGGAGTTCCCATGCTCTCTTTCAACCTGAAGCTCGCACTGCTCGGCCTCGTCTCCGCATCGGCCAGCATCACTGTCAGCGGGTGCGCTTCTTCGCGTGATCGCGCTGAGGACTCCACGGCCACCGCCGAGGTCGAGGTCACCATGGCCCAGCTCCCGCCCGCCGTCCGCCAGACCCTCGAGCGCGAAGCCGCGGGCGGGGAGGTCGAAGAGATCGAACTCGAAACCAAGGCCGACGGTGTCATCACCTACTCCGCCGACACCAAGATCGGCGGCAAGATCTACGACATCACCATCGCCCAGGATGGCACCCTCATCAGCCGCGAGTTGGACTGAACGGAGAGCAGGGATCAGGGACCAGGGATCAGGGACCAGAATCGAACCATCGCTCGCCGCCTCACGACCTCACCGCCTCACGAGACCATGTCCAAACGCCCCGTCAAGAAGACCAGCGCTCGCCGCACCAAAGCGGTGAGCGCCCCCGCGCGCCAGCCCGAGGTCCCGAGCATCATCAAGCGGACGGTCGATCTCGGGCGTGAAGAGGAGCTCGTCACCTGGAACGAGTGGATGGAGCGAGCCTCGCTGGTGATGAAGCAGGCCGTACCGCCCGAGGCCCATGACAGGCTCGCCTTCCGTCTCACCACGGGGGACCGCCGCCAGTTCATCGTCCGCCAGGTCATCGCCCACGTCGCTCGCGGCAAGTGCACCATCGGGCCCTCCCGCTGGAACGAGCGCGAGGCGATCTGCGATGTCATCACCGGCTACATGTTCGTTGGCATGGGTGAGGATGCCCACCCCGCGACCATGTGCATCCCCGCGACCTTCATCCGCTCGCTCGAGTGCGTGCTCCTCCCCGAGAGCGACGACGAGAAGCCCGCCCCCTTCGGCTTCTACAAGCGGGATGATTTCAACGTCCCCCACGAGCGAAAGGAAGTCGAGGAGGTCCTCGCTGAGGTCGGGGCGATCTGAACAGGCAGGAATCGGGCATCAGGCATCAGGCATCAGGCATCAGGCATCAGCATCACACATCAGAACGAGTGCAGCAAGACAAGCCGAGATACCGCTTACCACGAAATACCACTCACCACTCGCCATTCAAGTCAATCACAGGAGTTTCACACATGGCCGTCCGTCCCCTCGAAGACCGCGTGATCGTCAAGCCCGCCGACAAAGAGACCAAGACCGAATCGGGCATCTACCTCCCCGAGTCCTCCAAGGAGCGCCCCGTGCAGGGCAAGGTCGTGGCCGTCGGCCCGGGCAAGCGCCTCGATAACGGCAAGCGCGGCGAGATGTCCATCAAGATCGGCGACACCGTCGTCTACGGCAAGTACGCGGGCTCCGAGGTCGAGATCAAGGGCACCGAGCACCTCATCCTCCGCGAGAGCGAGATCCTCGGCGTGATCGAGAAGTGAACGAGCAGGCACCAGGGACCGGGGACCGGGGATCAGGGATCGGAAAGGACAGACAATGGGTGAACCCATCCGTTCCTATCGAGACCTGGTCGTCTGGCAACTGGCTATGAAGCTCGGGATCGATCTTTACCGAGCCACCGCCGCCTTCCCTGATTCCGAGCGTTACGGGCTCACCAGTCAGATGCGTCGCGCCGCGGTGAGCATCGCAAGCAACATCGCCGAGGGCTACGGGCGCGGCGCGCGTCAGGAGTACATCCGATACCTGCGGATGTCACGAGGCTCGCTCTACGAAATCGAAACACAGCTCGCGTTCGCCGTTGAACTCGGCTACCTGGAAACTCAATCGTTCGAGCATCTGGAAGACAAACTCAGTGAATGCGGCCGCGTACTCGCGGGCCTGCTTCGGAGCCTGGAGCCCGGTGATTCCGGTCACTGATCCCCGGTCCCTGGTCCCCGGTCCCCAGTCCCTCCGCCTCAAGGAAACCAAACGATGTCCAACAAGCAACTCATGTTCTCCGACTCGGCCCTCCTCGAAATGAAAAAGGGCCTCCAGCAACTCGCCAAGGCCGTCAAGGTCACGATGGGCCCCGCGGGCCGCAACGTCGCGATCCAGAAGTCCTACGGCGGGCCCGCCGTCTCGCGCGACGGTGTCACCGTCGCCAAGGAGGTCTCCCTCCCCGAGCCCATGCAGAACATGGGCGCAAAGATGGTCATCGAGGTCGCCAAGAAGACCAACGATGAGGCGGGCGACGGCACCACCGCCAGCACCGTCCTGGCCGAGGCCATCTTCTGCGAGGGCCTGCGCCACGTCACCGCCGGCGCCAACCCCGTCTCGCTCCAGCGCGGCATCAACGCCGCCGCCCAGGCCGCCGCCGGCGCCATCGATGAGATGGCCGTCAAGTGCAAGGGCAAGGACGACTACAAGAAGATCGCCACCGTCTCGGCCAACCACGATGCCAAGATCGGCGAGCTCATCGCCGAGGCCATCGCCAAGGTCGGCGCTGAGGGCGTCCTGGAGATCGAAGAGGGCAAGTCCGCCGACACCACCCTCGAGTACGTCGAGGGCATGCAGTTCGACAAGGGCTACCTCTCGCCCTACTTCATGACCGACCCCAAGACCGCCGAGTGCATCCTCGAGGATGCCTACGTCCTGCTCTACGAGAAGAAGGTCAGCAACCTCACCGACTTCCTCCCCTTCCTCAACAAGATCGCCCCCACCGGCAAGCCTCTGCTCGTCATCGCCGAGGATGTCGAGAGCGAGGCTCTGGCCGCTCTGGTCGTCAACCGCCTCCGCGGTGTGCTCAAGATCTGCGCTGTGAAGGCCCCGGGCTTCGGCGACCGCCGCAAGGCCATGATGGGCGACATCGCCGTCCTCACCGGCGGCACATTCATCGCCGAAGACCTCGGCCGCACCCTCGAGTCCATCGACCTCAAGGAACTGGGCCGCGCCAAGAAGATCGTCATCGACAAGGACAACACCACCATCATCGAGGGCGCCGGCAAGAAGGCCGAGATCGCCGCCCGGGCCGAGCAGATCCAGGCCCAGCACGACCGTTCCACCAGCGACTACGACAAGGAGAAGCTGATGGAACGCAAGGCCAAGCTCACCGGCGGCGTGGCCATCATCAACGTCGGCGGTGCCACCGAGACCGACATGAAGGAGCGCAAGGATCGCGTCGAGGATGCAAAGCGAGCCACCCAGGCCGCCGCCCAGGAGGGATACGTCCCGGGCGGGGGCGTCGCGCTGCTCCGCGCTCAGAAGGCCATCGCCGATGCCCGCCGGAAGGCCAAGGGCGACGAGCAGATCGGCTTCGACATCGTCTCCATCGCCTGCGAGGCCTGCTGCCGCCAGATCGCCGACAACGCCGGCTTCGATGGCGACCTCGTCGTCGAGAAGGTCAAGGAGCTCCCCACCAACCAGGGCTTCAACGCCGCCACAGGCGAGTACGTCGACATGGTCAAGGCCGGCATCATCGACCCTGCCAAGGTCGCCAAGACCGCCCTCATCAACGCCGCCAGCGTCGCGGGCCTCATGCTCACCACCGATGTCCTCGTCACCGAACTCAAGGAAGACGCCGAGCCCGTCGTCGGGGCGACCGCGTAAGACAGTTCACCGCAGAGACGCAGCGGGCGCAGAGAGAATCATGTGTGTGGCGCTCATGCGTCGAACGCCTGAAACGAGCCCGGAACGCAAGTGACGGGCCCGCAATCCAAGGACCTCGAAGCCCGCCGCCGCCAAGCGCCGGGCTTCATTCACGAAACCAAAGTCATATTCCCCAGCGCATCCGCGCTACACACCACCCGCCCATGCCCACCACCCGCGACTACTACGAGATCCTCGGCCTTTCCAAGGGCGTCGATGCCGAGGAGATCAAGCGCGCCTACCGCCGCATGGCGATGAAGTATCACCCCGACCGCAACCCGGGCGATGCCGAGGCCGAGGCCAAGTTTAAGGAAGCCGCCGAGGCCTACGAGGTCCTCGCCGATGAAAACAAGCGCAAGCTGTACGACCAGTACGGCCACGAAGGCCTTCGCCAGCGTTCGGGCGGCGCTGCCCACGACTTCTCCCGCATGAACGTCGAGGACATCTTCTCGATGTTCAACGACATCTTCGCCGGGGGCGGCGGTGGGGGCGGGGGGTTCGGTGGCCGTCGCGGCGGCGGGCCCGCTCGCGGCTTCGACCTCGAAACCGAAGTCTCCATCACCCTCGCCGAGGTCCTCAAGGGCACCGAGCGCGATGTCGAGTTCACCCGCGCCGATATCTGCGACACCTGCAAAGGCTCGGGCGGGGCCCCGGGCTCGCGCCCAACCCGCTGCGATACCTGCAAGGGCCAGGGCGTCGTCATCCAGTCGGGGCTGGGCGGCATGTTCCGCATGCAGACCACCTGCCCGACCTGCCACGGCCGCCGCGAAGTCGTCAAGGACAAGTGCACCGCCTGCCGCGGCCGCGGCCGCGTCGGCAAGAAGCGCAAGATCGAGGTCAAGATCCCGCCCGGCGTTCCCGATGGCGTCGCCGTCCGCATCCAGAGCGAGGGCGAGCCCCCGCCCCCCGAGATCTCCCCCGACGGAGCGGGCATCCGCGGCGACCTGCACGTGGTCATCCGCGTCGAGCCGCACGAGATCCTCAAGCGCGATGGCGATCACCTCATCCTCGAGATGCCCATCACCTTCACCCAGGCCGCTCTTGGAGCGCACGTGAAGGTGCCCACCCTCGATGGCGAGCCCGCCTCGCTCGTCATCCCCCGCGGCACCCAGCACGGCCAGGTCTTCCGCATCCACGATTCGGGCCTCCCCAACCTCCGCTCTGGCCGACGCGGCGACCTGATCGTCTTCACGAAGATCGAAATCCCCCGCAAACTCAGCGAGCAGCAGGAAAAACTCCTCCGCCAATACGCCGAGGGAGAGAACGACAAGGGCATCCTCCCCGAGACCGCCGGGTTCTGGAAGTCCATCAAGGAGGTCTTCGGGGCATGACAGCGCCCGCCCCGCAAGCGCGGCGATCGCGGTGCCCGATCCATGACTCAACGAGCCCTCGGAACGCAGATGTGATCGACTCGAATGACGACCTTCCGTATCTTCCCAGCGCCACCAGCGCGCTCCGCGCCTCCGCGGTGAATGATCGGTGAACCATGTTCAAGAAGAAAGACAACAACCCGGCCTCGGATGAAACCGGCCCGGCCGATGAGTTCGGAGACACCGGCGGGCCCATCGGCCACATCGACCCCGATGCCCTCGCCGCCGATCAGGACGCGACCGAGCAGGAGCTCGCCGCGCTGCGCTCCCGCGTCGAAGAGCTGAACACCAAATACCTCACCGCCCTCGCCGACTTCCAGAACTTCCAGCGCCGCAGCATCGAGAACGAGCGCGAGGCCCGGCGCCAGGGCATCACCAGCGTCGTCGGAGCCCTACTCGGCGTCCTCGACATCTTCGACCTCGCGCTCAAGCAGGACCCCAGGACCGCCTCGGCCGACTCGATCCTGCAGGGGGTCTCGATGATCCGCCAGCAGATGACCAGCGCTCTCGCGACCGTCGGAGTGACGGGCATCGATCCCCGGCCCGGTGAGGACTTTGACCCTCACCGCCACGAGGCGGTCGCCCATCTGGCAACCCAGGAAGTCGCGCCGGGCAAGACGTTCCAGACCTTCCAGCCGGGCTACGCCCTCGGAGATCGCGTGCTCAGGCCCGCCAAGGTCGCCGTCGCCAAAGCGCCCGATGCGTGACACCGGCCAAGCGGCGCGCTAACCCCGGATCGCCTCGATGCCCGCCACCACCGCCGCCCGCGGCGGATTCTCGATGACGCGGGCCTCGCCGATCGACACCGGCAGCACCAGCCGGAGCCGCCCGCCAAGCACCTTCTTGTCGTGCGCCATCGCCGCCAGGATCGCCTCATCGGGCGGCAGCCCACGCACCCGCGTCGGCAACCCCGCCGACTCGACCGCGCTGCGCACCGCCGCGGCATCGCCCGCGCCGAGCAGGCCCATCGCGGCGCTCGTCGCGGCCGCCGCGACCAGGCCCAGTCCGACCGCTTCGCCGTGGTGCAGCGGAGCGTTGGCCGGATCATCATCAGGCGACACCTGCGGCAGCGTCTCGATCGCATGACCGAATGTGTGCCCGAGGTTCAGCAGAGCCCGCCCGCCCTGGTCTGATGGCTTCTCTTCGCGCTCATCATCAACCACGAACGACGCCTTCACGCGCACGTTCCGCTCGACGAGACTGGCCAGCGTCGCCGCATCGCGCCCCGTGATCGCCGCGAGGTTCGCCCGCATCCAGGCGAAGAGATCGGGATCCACAGCTCGCGAGATCAGCCCATGCTTCAGGCACTCGGCGAGCCCGGCCCGGAAGTGCCGCTCCGATAGCGAGTCCAGTGCCGCGAGGTCCGCGAGCACCAGCGAAGGCTGCCAGAACGCGCCCACGAGATTCTTCTTGAGGGATTCCGCCTCGCCCGCCCCGTGCAACGCGGCCATGTTCACCCCGGTCTTGCCCCCCACGCTCGCATCCACCATCGCGAGCAGCGTCGTCGGGCACTGGATGATCGGCACGCCTCGGCGGTAGATCGCCGCGACAAACCCCGCCACATCACCCACGATCCCGCCCCCCAGAGCGATCACCGGATCGCGCCGCTCGTGACGAGTCGAGGTGAGATGCCCCAGCAGGTGCGCGATGGTGTCCAGGGTCTTGATCGATTCCGTCGGCGCGATCAGCTCGGCGTGCACGGAAAGCCCCGCCCCTTCAAGCGAACCCCGAGCAGCATCGATCACCCCGCCGGGCAGCCCCGCATCCGCCACGATGAACGCCCGGGCCGGCCTGTCTTTCAGGGCCGAAACCACGCGCGACCCGAGATCAGCCAGCAGCCCCGACCCGATGACCACGTCATACCGCCGATCAGCGGTGGGGGAGAGATGAATGGGAACCGTTGCCATGGGCCGCAAGACTACCACTCGTAGCCGATGTCCTCGGCGATGCGGTAGAGGGCGGTCGCGGTATTCAGCGCCGATCATGCGGCGAACCGGCGAGCGTCATCTCTGCTTTGATCCGCAATCGCTGGTGCGTGCAATCGGACCGTGTCTTCGGTATTCAGGGAGAGGATCGGACGCCCGCTCATTTCGCGAGCCTGCGCATGAGGTCACCGTTCTTGCCGAAGACTTCTTTGACGTGGCGATCCAGTCGCGCGCCCTCATCAGCGGGTAGTGAGCCGCGGGTCATGAGGAACAGGAGGTACGCCGCAGGGGTCAGATTCAAGCGCGCAGCCTCGGCCTCAAACTGCCGCTTGAGATCCGCGGGCACGGGCATCTGAAGAGTTTCCTGAGGCACGCTCGCCATGTTCTCATTATCGGCATGCGGCACCCCCGGACCAGTTCGCCCGCCCCGATCCACGATCCACG
>JBIPMO010000077.1:0-11661 GCA_044369085.1 Phycisphaerales bacterium | reverse complement strand
GGTTCCCACCGCCGCTCGGGGCCATTTTCATTGGCAGGTAATAAGCCACACGACGCGTGGCCCGTTGGTTCAGTTGGTTGGAGTCTCTGGTGCTCCGGCCGTTGGAGCAATCACGCTTTGCGGAACGATCTCAAGAAACTTCTTGAAGTCGTCGGTCGTACCATCGATTCCGTCAGGCCCGGCGCTCGTCACAGTTGCGGTGATCTGTTGAAACCAGACGTTCGTGACAACCTGCACTTTGAACGGGTTGCTCCACTCATCGGTGATGTTTGTCGGGAAGTCGGCCTGATTTTTGGAGTTCGGGTCCACCGCAAAGGACCCATCGCGGATCTGGCTCAAGATCTGATTCTCGATGACTCGGGTACGGATAGAAGACATGGCACCCGGAGGGATCATGCTCTCACTGAGCAGAAGAATGAACACAATCAAGCCACTGAACACCATTCCAGCTATCAACCCTGACAAGAACCAAGCCCATCGCCGAGTTCGCTGTGGATGGGGGGCTGGGTGCTCGCGATTCATGGCTTCGTTCATGCCAGGGATACGTGCCTTGCCAAGCCATTGATCCTGATGCGTGTCCTTCGGAGATGAAGTGCATGCGGCACGCCGAGGTTCCTGGCCCGACCCTGGTCCCTCCCCCCGATGCCTGATGCCTGATGCCTACTCTCACACCTCCAGAATCTCCTTGCTCTTGGCCTCGACCGCCTTGTCGATGTCGGTCTCGTACTGCTTGAGCATGTTCTGGATCTTGTCCTTGAGGTCATCGATCTGATCCTCGGACATGTGCTGGGTCTTGTCCTTGGCGAGCGTTTCGATGTGCTTGTTGGCATCGCGGCGGACGTTGCGGACGGCGACCTTCTGGTCCTCGCCCGTCTTCTTGGCCTGCGCGACGAGCTGCTTGCGGCGGTCGCCCGACAGAGCGGGGACGTTCACGCGGATCTGCTTGCCATCGATCATCGGGTTGAGGCCGAGGTTGGCGTTGTCGATGGCCTTGCGGATCTCCTGGAGCGACCCCGCATCGAAGGGCTTGATGACGATCTGGGTGGGCTCGGGGACGCTGACGGCGGCGAGGTTCTTGAGGTCCTGGTGCGACCCGTAGTACTCGACCTTGATGAAGTCGACGAGCGCGCTGGTGGCCCGCCCGGTGCGGATCCCCTTGAGCTCGCTCTTGAGGTAGTCGAGCGCCTTGGTCATGGCGGCCTTGGAGTCCTTGAGAATGGCATCGGCGTTCATGCGGGTGTCTCCGTCAGACGAGGCGAATCCCGACCGACAAGATGGTCGGGACCAAGCAGTCTACGAAAGCGCCCGGCGGGGGTCTACGGCCGGGGGTGACGGCGGATGAGGCCTAGGATTCCGGTGCCCGCCATCAGGAGCACGCGCATGATTGTCCCCGCTCCCAATCTCCCGACTTGCCAGGACCTCATCGTCATCAACCCAGAGATTCTGGGAGGAACACCGGTTTTCAAGGGGACCCGAGTGCCGGTGCAGACCCTCTTTGATCACCTGGAGATCGAGAACGGGCTGGAAGTCTTTCTGCTGGACTTCCCCTACGTCACGCGAGAGCAGGCGGTCGCGATGATCAGGCTGGCGGCGAGCGAGTTCATTGCGAAGGTGCCGCCGTCGTGAGGGTGCTGCTCGATCACTGCGTCCCTTGGCGCCTGGGCCCCCTTCTGGTCGGGCATGAAGTCAGAACCGCTCGCCAGTCCGGGCTCGAAGAGTTGGTGAACGGCGAGCTGATGCGTCAAGCATCGGTCTCATTCGATGTGCTGCTGACGGTCGATCGCAGCATGCAGTATCAGCATGATCTGCGGACGATCCCGCTCGGATTGATCATCGTCGCATCGCTCGCAAACCGTCTCGACTCGATCGAGCCGCGAGTCCCTCAGATCTTGGCAGTACTTGAGGTGATGGCGATCCGGTCGGCTTGGCGCATCGAAGTTGACGGCAGTTCGCGGGTGCTGTTCGATCCCCTCACACCGTAACCAGCGTCCCGATGTCTTCCCCCGCAACCGCCCGGGCGATGTTGCCCTTCTTGTCGAAGTCGAACACCAGCGTCGGCAGCTTGTGGTCGCGGCACAACGCGAGCGCTGTCATGTCGAGCACGTTCAGCCGCTTCTCCAGCGCCTCGGCGTAGGTCAGCGCCGTGTAGCGCGTCGCTTTGGGGTCTTTCTTGGGGTCGGCGGTGTAGACGCCATCGACCTTGGTGGCCTTGAGCATCGCGTTGCAGCCGAGCTCGATCGCTCGCAGAGCCGCGCCGGAATCGGTGGTGAAGTAGGGGTTGCCGACCCCGCCCGCGAGCACGAGCACGCGGCCCTTCTCCAGGTGCCGCAGCGCCTTGGGGCGCATGTAGGGCTCGCAGATGCTGGGCATGCGGACCGCCGACTGGCAGCGAGCCTGCACACCCATGGCCGTCAGAGCCTCGGCCAGCGCCAGGCCATTGATCACCGTCCCGAGCATCCCCATGTTGTCGGCGGTGTGCTGGTGGATCAGCCCCTGCTCGGCCAGGCGAGCACCGCGGATGATGTTGCCGCCGCCCACCACGATGGCGACCTTGGCCCCGACCCTGGTGGCATCGATGACCTCCCCCGCGATGACCTTGAGTTCATCACCATCGACCCCGAACGAGCCCTTGGCGCAGAAGGACTCGCCCGAGAGTTTCAGGAGGACGCGGTCGAAGCGCTGGCGCTGTGCGGTCGAGGTCATGAGAACTCCGAGAACGGCTCGGGGCCCGGGGTTCGGGCGGGGCCGGTGGTTTCCGGGCTGGTTGATTCCCGACCATGCTAACGGGGACGCTGGACACGGCCGGGATCGTTTCCGGGCTGCATCTTGTGCCGTGGCCACCGGTCTTATAGTTGCCCGGTCGCGGCCGCCCGTGGGAATGGAACCCGCGCAACGACGGCGCGTCTTTACCCCCGCCCGTGCCGGGCCGGAAGCGAGCGCAGCAGGGATGCCGATCCGTGGTCGCGGGTGTTGATGAGTCGATTCAGAACGCATGACGCAGCAACTGCCAGAACCCGGACCACGACCCGCCTCGGCGACCCCCGCGGGGACCGGGGGGGTTGCAGCGCGGGATCCTGGTGTCGCGGTTGAAGTTCTGGCTTCCGCCGCGTGGTGGGAGAAGCCGCTTCTGTTCTCGGTTGTCTTCTCGGTGTTCTTCCACGTGGCACTCGCCCTGCTCGGAGCGACCGTCTTTGTCGCGGCGGCGCGGCTCGCGGGTCTGGGTGATGCGGATGAAGTCACGGTGGGCGACGCCTCGGCCACCGAGCTCACATCAATGGGGTCGGTGTCGCTGGGAGGCGGGGACATCGGGGGGGTGCGCTCGATCGCCGAGACGCAGGAGTTTTCGGTCAACGATCTGACATCACCCTTTGCGGATGCCGACCGGCTGGCGACGGACACCTCGCTCTCGACGCTCAGCGGCGCGGGCTCGGGCGGGGGCGGGCTGGGCACAGGCCCGGGAACTGGTGATGGGCTCGGGCTCTCCGGGGCGGGGGGCGAGGCGCGGTTTTTCGGGGTCGAGGCCAGGGGGTCGCGCTTCGCGTTCGTGATCGATGTATCGGGGTCCATGATGGACCCGGCCAAGATCGGGGCGCTGCAGGTCTCGCTCACCGATTCCGTGGAAGGGATGCTCGAGCAGGCCCACTTCTGCGTGGTGATGTTCAGCGGCCTTGCCCAGCCGCTGCTCGGGCCAACATGGACCAAGGCCAGCGATGAGTCCAAGCGTCGAGCCAGGACCGCCATCCGCGGGATCAGCCCCAACGGCGGCACCAACCCGTTGCCCGCGATCGAACTGGTCTTCAAGCTCAAGCCGCGCCCCGATGCGATCTATTTCATGACCGATGGGGTGTTCACCCCCGAGGTCGAGAAGGCGCTGCCCGGGCTCATCGAGAGCTACCAGCGCGATGGGGATGGCCGCGTGCCCTTCTACTGCATCACCTTCGTCGATCGCGGATCCGAGAAGCTGATGCGGCGCATCGCGAACCTGTCGGGCGGCTCGTACACGCACGTGGAGGCGCCAAAGAGCAAGTGATCGCCGCCGCACTCATCACCATCGCCGCAGCAGCGGGCCCGGTGCACCTGCGCGGCGACCCCGCGCCCGATCCCAGGCCCGTCGAGGGGGTATCCATCGAAGGGGTCAAGGTCGGTGGTGCCCAGCCCGAAACGATCGGTTGGGAGCGCGTGCGGGAGCTGACGGGCAACGACGCGGAAGCCGGTGCGCAGTACGAGTGGCTGATGGAGGGCGCTTGGCGGGCACTGGCCCGTGTCGGGCGCGGCGACCTTGCGCTGGCCGGGCCGGACCTTGAGCGCATGGATGAAGCGCTGCGGGGAGTGCGCAGCACGACGGCTCTGTTCGCATCGGCCGGGCTGGCCGCGTTGCGGACGGGCGAGGTGCGACCGGTCGACGCGGTGGAGCCCGCTCTGCGGGCCCGAGCGCTCCAGCGGGCCGGGGCCAAGCTCGAGGACGGGCTGCTCGCGCGCCTCGGATACGACGAACCGTCCGGGCTCTGGCCGCTGCTGCCGCCGCTTCCCGTGGCGGATGGCAAGATCGCGGTGTGGGCCGGGCTGCCCGAACGCATGGCGGCACTGGAGCCGGACGATTCCACTGCGGGGCTCGCCGCCTGGTACGCGTATGCCGCGGCGCTCGCGGCCGGCAAGCCCGGCGAGCCGCCCGATGCGGTTGAGGGCGAAGCGCTGTCGCTGGTCGCGGCGATGGTGCGAGCAGCGCTGCATCCGGATGCGAAGGAGCGGGCCGCGGGTCGCGAGGCGCTGCGGTCTCTGGAGGCCGATGCCGGTGGCGGGTGGCGCGAGGCGTGGCTGCGGATGGCGCTCGGGCGTTCGCTGGCCCGCGAGGGGGATGAGGAGTCAATGCGGCGCGGTCTGGTCGAATCGCTGACGGCCGCGGCGATCTCAAGCGCGACGCACCCGGCTCTGGCGGCGGTGGCGCTGGTCGATGCGGCCAGGGCGGCCGAGGCGCTGAACATGCGCACGGAAGCGGGCACGCTGTGGTCCAGGGCGCGGGAGATGTCGCCCGCCGGGGTCGTGAGCTCGGGTGAACGGGGGGCGCGATGACCGCGTTCCACGTGAAACAAGACTCGCACACATCCATGGTTGCGCGCGCATCAGCGGTCATCGCAGTGTGCTTCGCCGCCGCGAGCGCGGCCGCGGCGCAGGATGCGCTCTCGATCCCCAGGCCCGCCGTGACCAGCGCGCAGCGGCTGGATGCCTGGCTGGCGCGCGAAAGGATTCCCGGGCTCGAGGCGCTGGTGCTCGAAGAGCGGCTGAAGCAGACGGGCGCGAACAGGCTGGAGACCGCGCGGCGGCTCGCCGAGGTCTACGCGCAGGCCATCGAATCGGCGCTGGACGATGCGGCGCGGCAGAGCATCGAGGAGCGAGCGGCTCGGCTGCTCGCGGATGTGCCCGAGGTGGATTCCCCGGACCTGCGCCTGACGCTGGCTCGCGGCGCGTACAAGCGTGCCGAGGAGACCGCCGAGCGCGTGCGCTTGCGTCTTGCTTCCGCCGGAGAGGCCGAGGCCGCCGAGCGCACGCTGAGCGATCTGGCCAAAGCGCTGACGGAACTGGCGTTGCAGGCCACGCGGCGCGTCGAGCAACTCGAGAAGCAGGAAGAGAATGTTTCGGGGGCCTCGGATCGAGCGCTGCTGTCAGAGGGGCTGGCGATCTCGCGGCGGACGCGCTCGATGGCACACTTCCTGGCGGGCTGGACCTCTGTTTACGCCGGGGAACTGGCCGCTCCAGGAGCGGCCAAGGGCCATGCGCAAGAGGCCCTGCGGCACTTCGGATGGCTCCTCAACGCGAAGTCGGGCGAGGCACCGTCGCTCGACCGGGTTCCGGAGCAGAACATTTCCTTCGAGCACGTGGCGAGGTCGATGATCGGCGTGGCGATGGCGCACTCGCTCGCGGGCGATGACATCGAGGCGCTGCGCTGGCTGGACAAGCTGGGCGAGGGCGACAAGCCGCCGGAGGCGGTGGCCGGGCAGTTGCTGTCGCGGCGGCTGATCGTTCTGGCACGAGCGGGCCGCTGGAACGATGCGGCGGTGGCGATCCCGCGCGGCGAAGGCGGGGTGATCGGGGCTTCGCTCACGACGACCGATGCGCGGCTCGTCACGGTGATGGCGCTGGACGCGATGGGGCTGCCAGGGGCTCCGGCGGCGGCGCAGTCGCTGGCGCAGTCGGGGCTCGCTGCGCTGGCGGCGCAGGGGCAGATCGCGCAGGTGCTGGACCTTGCAGCGCGGTATCAGGACCGGCTGGATGCGCTGCTCGAGAGCGAGTTCATGGGCGCGTACATCCGCGGGCTGCGCGAGTTCGACCGGGCGCGGCGGGCCTCGAAGGATGCGGGCGATGCGGACGACAAGCCCGCGACGTCCTCGGTCGCGGTCGAGGCGTACGCGGCGGCCGAGCGGTTGCTCTCGCAGGCGCTGTCATCGGGCGATGCTCGGCGGTTCGGCGCGGCGCTCGGGGGGGTTGGCATGATGCGGGCGCGGTCGGCGTTCGGGTCGGCCAGAACAGCGGCCGAGCTGTCGACCGCATCCCAGCGGTTCATCGCGGCATCGGCCACGCTCCGCGAGTACGACGCCGATCAGGGGGCGCTGGCGATGCGGATGGCGCTGCGAGCCATCGATCTGGCGATCGAGAAGGGTGAAACGCAGGAACTCAAGACCGCGCGGCGCTCGGCGGCGGACATCTTCATCCGCGATTACCCGACGAACCCGGCGGCGGCGGCGCTCATGTACGAGCGATCACTGTCGGGAGCGGTTCCCACGGACATGGCGGTGGAAGATCTGCTGCAACTGGCCGAGCGCGGCGGGCGGCTCGCGGCGACGAGCCGGTATCAGGCGGCGCGTCTGCTCTATGAGCGCTGGCGTACTGCCGAAGCGGCGCAGAAGCCGGCGCTCGCGGCGCGGTTCCTGAAGGTCGCCGAGCCCGGGCTTGATGACGGCCGGCGCGTGACCGCTTCGGACGGCGCGGAAGCAGCCCGCTTCGCGGCGACGCACGCTCGGCGGGTGCTGGATGTCGCGCTATCGGGGGCATCGATCGATGTGGCGGCGGCCCGGCGGGCGGCGGACCTTCTGCAGAGCCTGCTGTCGCGGGCGCTGGTGCCCGCTGAGAACATGCCCGCCGAGCTCGAATACCGGCGGGTCCAGATCGCGATCGCTTCGGGGGATGGCGAATCCGCTGAACTCGCGGTGACGCGGCTCGAGGGGCTGGACGCCGCGCTGGGTGCTTCGGCTCTTCGGATGGTGTACCAACTCGCGGCCGATGAGTGGAACGCCGCGGATGCAGGTTCAGAGGAGCGTTCGCGGCTCGATGAGCGCATCGATCGTCTGGGGACGCTGGTTCTCTCGGGGGTGCCCGATCGATCGGCCGCGCTGCGCGATCCGGCGATGGCGACGGTGCACGCGATGGTCGCCCGGGCGGTGGCGGGCATGTGGCAGCGGACCGGCCGTCGCGACCTCATGCTGCGAGCGGACGCGATGTTCACGGCCCTGCTCGAGGCCTGGCCGCGTGATGCGGATATCCTGGTTTCGGCGGGCCGTTTCTGGTTCGATTCGGCGAATACATCCAAGGCGCTCGCGGCGTGGCGGACGCTGTCATCGGGGTTGCCGCAGGGCGAGCCGGGGTGGTTTGAGGCGCGGTGGCGGACGCTGAAGATCGTCGCCTCGCTGGAGCCCGACAAGGCTCGCGAGGCGCTGGCGAATCATCTGGTGCTCTACCCCGACTACGGGCCGGAGCCTTGGGGCCCGAAGCTGCGCGAACTGGCCGACACGCTTGCGGCGGCCGGGACTGGTTCCGGGGCCGGGGGTGAGCCATGAGCCTCACAAGTTCGAGCAGTGCAGGTGGCCTTGCGCCGCCCGCGGACTTTGAGGCGGCGGTACGGGCCGCGGTGATGCAGTCGGGCGGTTGGAACCGCGAATCCAGGCTGCGGGTCTCGGCGCTGGCGGCGGCGATGGGCAAGAACCAGGCAGACCTGCACCGGGCGCTGCTCGCGGTGGGAACCGGCGGGGTCGCTTCCGTGGCCGGGGTCGCGAGCCAGGGGCTGGCCGCGCCCAGCGTCGTTCCCGCGATGAAGCGCATCGCGCTCCCGGCGACTGAAGACGAGTCGAGGCCGATGGTCGCGGCGGCTCGGGGTCTGCCGGCGCGCTGGGGAGCGCGGCGGATCGCCATAGTCGGCGCGATGGTGTGCATGGTGGTCGCGGTCTTCGTGATGTCGCGGGCGCTGGTGCTTCGGCGGGGGTCTCCAGTCGTGGGGGCGACCGAGGCGCTGGATCCGACGGCCGAGCCCGCGGCGATCGCGGCGGTACCGACGGCGCCGCTCAGCAAGGCCGGGCAGCCGGAGATGGAAGTGTCGTTGCCGCCCGCGACAGCTCCGGTCACGCCGCGGCCCGTGGTCGAGCCCGGGCCGCGCGTCGAGGTCTCCAAGCCGCAGCCGGTGACACGGCGCACGGGCGGTGTGCTCTCCCGCTGGGAGGCGGCGGCGCTGGAGCTTCGCGGTGAAGTTGCCGACCGGTCCCCAGATGAGCGGCTGACCCGAGCGATCAGACTGGCGCGGATGAACACGGCGGCTTCGCTGGCGTGGGCGGGCGATCTCAAATCCGCCGAGGGGATGATCGAGGACGTCGCGGCGTCGGGCCCGAGCCCGGGCAAGCACGATGACCTCGTGAAGCCCGTGCACGACGGCGGCAACGTGGACGACGCGGCGGGGACCGAATCGCTGACGGGGCCCGGCGGGGAGGCCGACGGGCAACTGGCGCTGCAGATCATCGCCGCTCGTCGCCAACCGGGCGCGGCCGTGGAGTCGCTGGCGCGGCGGCGTTTCGGTCACGAAGCGCTCGGCCCGGCCGACTGCGACGCGGTGGCGGAGTGCGCGCTGTACGGATCGCCGCTGGACCTGAGGCTGGTGTGCAAGAAGATCGTGATCGAGCAGCGCGGCTACGCGGCGATGGTGCACGCGCTGCTGGAGGCGTTGCCGCGGGCGGCGGCGCAGCCGCACGTATCGGAGATCATCGCCGAGGTGTCGGGGCGGCGGCTGCCATCATCATCGGATGCGGCGTGGCCCGCGGCGGCGCGTGGGGCGCTGGTGGCGCGGCTGGCTGAGCTGTTGTCATCGAAAGAGGAAGGGCTGGACGGGCTGGTTTCGTCGCTCATGCTTGCGTACGCGGCCGACGGGGGCGCCGCCGCGGAGCCATCCGGGGTCGAGGGCGGGGCATCCGGCGACGACGCGGCATCGCTCGAGCGTCAGGCGCAGCGCCGGTGGGAGCGCTGGCGCGAGGCGGCATCCAAGCAGGGGGCAGAGAGCGCGGTGCTGGTGGCGGTCGAGCGGCTGACGCGGCGGCGCGACCTGCGGCTGATGCTCGCGGCCGGGCCGGTGCAGCGCTTCGTCGCGTGGCAGTTGTCGACGATCGATGCGATGTCGTTCGTCGTCGGACGCGAGCAGCCCTCGCTCGCGGGACGCATCGAGGCGGTTGTGGCCGAGGGCGCCAAGCGGGTGCGCGATGCGGCGGATGCGCTCACGCAGGTCGCCGAGGGCGAAAGGACGATGATGAGGCTTTGGCTCCTGCGCGTCGGCAACCCGGCCGAAGCTTCCGGTGCCAAGGAGGACGGGGCATGAGGATGACCAGAAGTCTGCCGTCGGCTCGGGGCGTCCGTGCGTGGCTGCTTGGTGCGGGCCTCGCGATGGTCTTGGTCGGCAGCGCTCCGGCTCGTCCGGCTGGAGAAGGTGAAGTCATCGGCGATCTGCGGTTGCCCGATCTCGCCACGCGGCTGGCGGCGCTCGACACATCCGATGCGCAGGCGTGCTTCCTGTTGGCCGAGGAGTTCGCGTTCGAGTTTCAGACCGAAGAGGGCGGGACGATGGCCCGGACGCTCTTCGTCCTGGCGCACGAGGCGGATCGGAAGCCCGGTCAGCACCGCGGTCTGTCGGCGCACGTGTACATCGCGCTGGCATCGATGGCTCGCAACGAGACGGAACGCCGGATGCTGACCGCCCTGGCCACGAGCGATGGCGGGAGCGCGGGCCCGATGGATGCGGGCGCGGATGCGGGCCCGGGGGTCGTGAGCGACGGGGCGCTGGAGCTTGCCGAGGCGATCGGGCTGGCGCGGGCCGGTGATGGCCGTGGGGTGCGTGATCGGCTGCGCAAGCCCGCGGTTCAGGCGGCGCTCGTGGGGCTGGGTGAGGATGCGCCCTTCATCCGCCGTCTGCTCGAGAACGCCGACGCGGCGGGGGTGTGCCCGACGTGCAAGAACCGGCGGGTCATCCGGAATCAGGTGCCCGGGGATGAGAGGGAGTCGTTGGACACGCTCTGCCCGATCTGCCGCGGGAACCCGGGCCCGAAGCTGAACCCCGATGAGCTTGCGCGGACGCTGGATGCCGAGTGCCGTCTGCTGGGGTCGTCATCATCGCGCTGGAGCGCGCAGCACTGGCTCGACCACGGGCGAGCGTTCCAGGACCCCGATCCTTCGGAGCTCGCGGCTCGTTACGGGGTCGATCCGCGTCGCACGCGGTGGATAGCGAATCCCGCTCGGCCCAGCGACCCCTTCGCGGGAGCGTGGTCGGCGCCGGCAAGGTGAAGCGGGCCGGTCAGTTGCGGACGCTGATGAAGGCGTGCTTCTGCTTGGCCAGTTCGAGGACTTCGTGGAGCTGCGGCTTGCTCGTGACTTCCCAGGTGGCCCAGTGGACACCGTTGACGAGCCTCGACTGCGAGACACCATCCTTGACATGCTTCTTGAGGCGGTGCATGGGGAGGGTCTGGATCATCTCGGCGGTGAGGGGCATCGAGAGCTTGGGCTTCTCGGGATCGGGGACCAGGTAGGCCCAGATGCGCGTGGGGTCGGCCGAGCAGCGGTACATGAGGGTCCATCGCCAGGGGAGGCCCTGCCAGGAGAGTTCCTCGACGACGCCGGGGAACTCGAGCAGGCTCTCCCGGGCGCTGTCGAGGAGCGCCCCGAGCTGCTTGTTGTAGTGGCCGCGGAGGTCATCGAGGGTCGGTGTCTTGAACCGATCCTCCCACGGGCGGCGTTGCTTGATGAGGATTCGCGGCATGCCTTGGCTGACCTTTCGTGGGGGATCGCGTCCCCCGTGTGTGTCACATACCACAGATACAACGAGAATGGTGGCGCGGGGGTTCATAACTTGTCAGAAAGGCCAAAGTTCGGCCGAATTACTGCGAACAGATGCCGTACATTGTGCCGTCGCTTGCACGGCGGGCCCGCTGCCCGGGCCTCCGGGTTCCGGCTCGAGGGTGGTGGGGCGGGCGTGGGGTGTTAGAGTCGGCAATGCCGTTCGGGCGCTTGTTCGTGCTCGACGGGCATCACCGCGAGCACGAGGACACCGTGTCGGACACCACTTCCCAGCAGCGAACCGAGACGGTCGAGGACCTGACCAGCGCATCGATTCTGGTGGTCGATGACCACGAGCAGAATCTGGAGCTGCTCGAGGCGTATCTGGAGGATGTGGGCTGCAGGGTGCGGCTGGCTCGCGATGGCGTGCAGGCGATGAGCGAGATCGAGGCGGAAGCGCCCGACATCATCATCCTGGACGTGATGATGCCGCGGATGAGCGGGTTCCAGGTGTGCCGGCAGGTGAAATCAAGCCCGCAGACGCGCGACATCCCGGTGGTGATGGTGACAGCGCTGTCGGATGTCGGG
>JBIPMO010000076.1:0-11670 GCA_044369085.1 Phycisphaerales bacterium | reverse complement strand
GGGGAGTAGCGAGCTGTGACGAGAAACACCGATTCCCAAAGCGGAATCGGTGGCACGGGGTGTCAGAAGCCGTAGAGGGGGTAGAGACGGGTTGCAAACCCATCCCACCGAGAGGGGGTAGGGAAGGCGGGGGGAACGCTTATGGCGCGTTGCGCTCGTTGCGCGCGCTTACTTGCGAGCATCGAGTTTGTGGACTTCGACTCCCACGGCGTAGGCGACGTGGCCGGTATCGGTCTTGAGGATACGGATCTTGTTCACGGCGTTGCCGAGCTTGGCTGGGGTCCATGTTGCGCCGCCATCGGAGGTGTAGAAGCCGTTGGGCATGGCGCCGACCCAGCCGGTCTTCTCATCGAGAAAGGCGACACCGAACTGACGGACGGCGATGTTGTCGACGAGCGGGAGCTCGGTCCAGGACTTGCCACCATCGGTGGTCTTGGCGATGTAGCGCTGCGAGACAGCCTTGTCGGGGTTGTAGGACTGGATGGTGGCGTAGCCGACATCGCGGGTGGGGAAGGAGAACTTCCAGATGTTCTCGAAGGGGCGCGAACCGCGGTAGGACTCGGTCCAGGTCTTGCCGCCGTCGGCGGTGGCGAGGATGAGGGCGTTTGCCTGGGAGATGTCGGCATCGGTGGCGGAGGCGAGCACACCGTGGTCGGCATCGAAGAAGTGGATGTCCAGGACCATCTTGGCCTGATCGGGGAGGGGTGACTGCTGCCAGGACTTGCCTTGATCGATTGAGGAGAGGAAGCAGGCCGGGCCGCCGACGCGCCCGCCCGCGACGATTGTGATCTTGTGGTCGAGGTTCCCCGCGTTGATGAAGGGGATGCGGACAACCTCGATGGCGCAGAGCCCGGTGACGGTCGGGCCTTCGATCGAGGTGACGGGGGTCCAGGTGGCGCCGCCATCGGAGGTTTCGTAGAGCGGGGTGGTGTCGGTGACGCCGGGGAAGTAGTCGGTGCCGATGTTGCCCGCGAAGCCGCGCTGCTCATCGACGAAGCCGATGCAGCGGAAGAAGGTGCCGGGCTTCTCGAGTTGTACGGTCCATGTGGCCCCGCCATCGGCGGTGTGCATGATCCTGCCGAGCGCGCCGCTGACGTACCAGCCGAGGTCGGGGTTGAGGAAGTGGATGTCGTCCTGCTTGCCCTTGCCCGGCGGGGTGGTGAGCTTGGTCCAGACGAGCGGGTCAGCGACGGTGGTGGGGGCTGGCGCGGGATCGGCGGCGAGCGCGGTGGTGAAGGGGGCGGCGATGAAGAGGGACAGAGCGATGATCCGGATCGACAACGAGCACCTCCCACGTGTGGATTCGCCGATCGTCGCGCCGAACGGTGGCGCGGGAACGGGGTCGTGAATCTACACGCGGCTCGCGGGGCGGGTTGCAGGGCTGGCGATTCCGACGCGGGGTGATGTGGGAAGCGCTTGACATTTCAGTAATCGGTTATATATTGCACTCATGCCTCGTGCGCGCGCTGATTCCTCGGTCTTTCAGGCGATCGCCGATCCGACCCGGCGCGGGGTGCTGGATGCACTGCGTGAGGGGGAGCGCGGGGCGGGGGAGTTGGGCGGGTTGTTTGAGATGTCCCAGCCCGCGATGTCGCAGCACCTGAAGGTGCTGCTGGAAGCGGGGCTGGTGGAGCAGCGGCGGGAAGGGCGTGCGCGGATCTATCGGCTCGCACCGGATCGGCTGCGGGCCGTGCGCGACTGGGTGTCGCACTACGACCGATTCTGGGATGAGAAACTGGCAGCGCTGCGGCGGTATCTGGATTCGCACCAGCCTGCGACTGGCGAGCCGCCCGGGCGTAACGAGAAGCCGATGCGGAGCGCGCGGTCCGCGACGAATCGACGCAAGGGAGGTGGGTGATGGCGGCCACGACGAAGAAGCCACGGGCGCTGCGGAAGGAGGTCTTTCTGCCGCACGCGCCCGAGCGGGTGTGGGTCGCGCTGACGGATCCGCGGGCGATCGCGGAGTGGCTGATGCCCAACACGTTTCGGGCGGAGGTGGGCGCGGAGTTTGCCTTTCGATACGACGCGCAGCCCGGGTGTGGCGACGGCATGACGACGTGCCGCGTGCTCGAACTGGATCCGCCGCGGCGGATGGTGTGGTCGTGGGTGAATCACAAGCCGGGGGAATCGCCGACGAAGCACCCGATGAAGGTCGAGTGGACGCTGATGCCCGAGCGCGGCGGGACGCGGCTGGTCCTGGTTCACAGCGGCCTGGAGCACGAGCGCTGGGTGATCGGGCTGATGATGAGCTTCGGCTGGGGGACGATGCTCAAGCGGTTCATTCCGAAGGTCATGGGCGGCGTGTCCGAGCATGCGCCGCATGGGTTCACCCCGGGTGCGATCCCGCTGGAGAAGCGTTGTTACCGGGCGCAGACGGTGCCCGCTGAGTTCGTTCGTTGAGTATTTACCTCGAAGGGAGTGTCACATGAAAAGCGTGAAGCGTGCGATGGTCGTTGGGGTTTGCGCGGTCGTGGTCGCGGCGGGGGTTTCGCTTGGGCGTCAGGGCCAAGGGGCGGACACCAAGGCCGCGGATGCCAAGGAGGCGGGGGCGGGGGGCATGCCCTCGAAGGAGGAGATCGCTCGCATGCAGGCCGAGATGATGGAGCAGATGAACCCGACGAAGGAGCACGAGGTCCTGGCGAAGATGGCGGGTGAGTGGACCATGCGCGTGTCGTACTCCGCCGAGCCCGGGGCGCCCAAGGTGACGGTCGAATCCAAGGCGACGGCAAAGATGGTCCTAGGCGGGCGATTCCTGAAGCTCGAATCGACGGGGGAGATGATGGGGATGCCGCTCGAGACCCTGACGCTGATGGGGTTTGACCGGCGTTTCGGCAAGTACACGATGGTGGGGTTCGACACGATGGGGACGTACTACATCGAGGCGGAGGGGAGCTTTGATGAGAAGACGGGCGTGATGGTGCTCGAAGGGACGAACTACGAGTCGGCGATGAAGAAGGACATGAAGTTCCGGTTCACCAACACGATTGTGAGCGACGACGAGCGGAGGCAGACGCTGGTGTTCGACATCCCGGGGATGGGCGAGACGACGATCATGGAGGCCGTGTACACGCGTGTGAAGTGATTCCGGGCCTCGCGCGGTAGCATCCGCTGGTGCCGCCGCTGCCCGGACCATCCATCCTCTTCACGGCGTTCGAGCCTTCGGGTGATGATCACTCGGCGGCGGTGATCGCCGAGTTGCGTCGCCGTCATCCTGAGCTGTCGATCTTCGCGTGGGGCGGCCCGAAGATGGCGCGGGCGGGCGCGACGATCGTGGCGAGCACGGGTGATGACGCGGTGGTGGGTGTTCCGGGGTGGTCGACGATCAAGCGGTACCTGCGGATCCAGAAGGACATCGATCTTTGGATGGGCGAGCACCGGCCGACGGTGCACGTGCCCGTCGATTCGCCCGGCGCGAACTTCACGATCGCGAAGCTGGCCAAGAAGCACGGCTGCAAGGTGGTTCACCTGGTGGCGCCGCAGTTGTGGGCGTGGGGCCCGTGGCGGATCCGCAAGCTGCGGAAGCGGACGGACCTGGTGCTGAGCATCCTGCCGTTTGAGAAGAAGTGGTTCGAGGCTCGCGGGGTGGCGGCGGAGTTCATCGGTCACCCGCTCTTCGATGAGCCGCTGGACTTTGCGCAGCTGGATGCGGAGGCGGCCGTGTTGCCGCGTGGGGAGGTACGGCTGGCGGTTCTGCCGGGATCACGGCCCGCGGAGCTTCGGAGGAACTTCCCGGTGATGCTCGAGGCGTTCCGGGCGCTGCGGTCGCGGCATCCGAGCCTCGTGGGGGTGGTGGGGGCGACGACGGAGGCGGTGGCGGAGCAGTTGCGGGGGCGTGCGTCGGCTCTGGGCGGGTGGCCCGACGGGCTGGAGGTTCTGGTCGGGAAGACCGACGCGGTGGTGCGCTGGTGCACGGCGGCGATGGCGGTGAGCGGGACAGTGTCTTTGCAGATCGCCAAGCAGAAGCGGCCGATGGTGCTGATGTACAAGACGAACAAGGTCTTCTTCAAGGTGGTGGGGCGGCATGTGATCACATCGCCGTACTTCACGCTGCCGAACCTGATCGCGGGGCGGGAGATCGTGCCCGAGCTGGTGCCCTACTTCAAGGGCCACGAGCGGCTGCTGAACGTGGTGGATGCGCTGATCACGAGCGCCGATGCACAAGAGCGTCAGCGTGCAGCGCTCCGGATGGTGTGCGAGCGGTTCGAAGGCCGGCACGCGAGCGCGAACGCGGCCGATGCGATCGAGCGAGTGGCGGGTGTTGCTGCGGTCGTGGCGCGGGCGGGGTAGACGGCCGGACACAGGCGGTCCGTGGTTTGGATCCGATGGCGGATCAATTCCCTGCGGGTGGCGGCGGAGTGGGCGTGGGAGCGGGCGTGGGAGCGGGCGGCGGCGGGTCGCGGTCCGGTGGGGCGAAGGGGTCGGGCTTGGGGGTCGCCAGGTCGCGGAGCTGATCGCGGACTTCTTCGGCCTTGGCTTCGAGAGCATCGAATCTTGTTGAGTTTGCCTCGGTGAAGGCGGTGGCGGCTTCGGCGCCGCCCGGGAGCGGGCTGAGCTGGCGGAGGCCTCGAGCTTCGAAGGCGGCCATGCGGTTGCGGGTTGCGGTCTCGACGTTTCCGACCGTTCCGACGATGGGGGTGATGACTTTGACGAGTTCTTCTTCGGTGGCGTAGGCGTTGCGCACCTTGTTGATGCGCGGGATGGCGCGGTCGAGGATGGCCTGGAGCTTGCGCATGCCCGCGTCGTGGGTCGCGGCAACCTGGGTGGTGGCGCGGGCGGCGACCTGTGCGGAGGAGGGCGCGGCCAGGGCGGCGGAACTGGGCGGCAACAGGCCCGAGGCGGCGCACAGCGCTGTGGCGAGCATAAGCACGGCGATCAGCCGAGGGTGTGCGGTCGGGCGAGCGGAGCGTATGGTCATGGTCAGGGCTCCCATCAGTGGGCGTTCTGCCCGCATCTGCCAACAGGGTGCCTTGTGCTGAAGGAGTTTGCAAGCGAGACGGTGAGTCGGATTGATGGCCGCCCGGCGATCACGGGCAGTTCTGGTTGAACGATCCGAGCACCGTGGTGATGTCGACGAAATCTACCTTACCATCGCCGTTGGCATCTCCGAACCCGAACGCTGGGACCATGAACGTCCAGTTGGACAGCACGGCCGTGATGTCCGCAAAGTTGATGCTCCGGTCACCGTTGGCATCACCCAGGCAGGGCGAGAGCACGACGGCGAAGGAGGCGACCGCTGGCGAGGCAACGGTCGTGCCCGCGATGTTGGTCGCGCTGACCGACCAGTAGTATCGCGTCGCGTTGGTCAGCAGGCCGGGCGACACGGCGAGCTGCGTCGTGCCGAGGCCCGACACGTCGATGACGGGGTCGAGCAGGTCGAGCGTGCGGCTGAGGCGCAGGCGGTACGCCTGCGCGCCGTTCGAGGGCTGCCAGGTGAGCGTGGGGGTGATGGTGTTGATGAACTCGCCATCGGCGGGGGTCGTCAGTGCGAAGGGGGCCGGCTGGATCGCCGCGGTGGTGAACGATGCGGACGCGGGAGTCGAGGGAGTCGTGCCGCCGATGCCGTTGGCGGTGACCTTCCAGTAGAAGGTCGTCAGCGGCGGGGTGAGCGCCTGCGAGATCTGGAACGACGGGCTGACGAGCGACGGATTGTCGATGATCGGGCTCGAGAAGTCGGCGTTATCGTCGACGACGAGGCGGTAGGTGGTCGCGCCGGCTGAGGACGCCCACGTCACGCTCACGGGCACGGGCACCGACGCTGCACCGTTCGCGGGGGAGGTGAGCGTGAACGGGTCCGGCGGCGGGAGCGACTGACCCAGAGCGGCGCTCACCGCTGCGAGGACGTTGGGCAGCGGGCCGATCTGCTGCGCGCCGTTTTGAGGCGTGCCGTTGTTGCGGAGGAACTGCTTGATCTGCGCGGGGGTGAGGATGCCTCCAGTCTCGGCCTTGACCATCGCCTGGAGCAGGACAGCGGAGCCGGCGACGATGGGCGAGGCTCCGGACGTGCCGCCGAAGTTCGAGGTGTAGAAGAGATCGGGGCCGAAGGTGCTGAAGGCGTTGCCGTAGCCGGTGGTCATAACCGACTCGCCCCAGCCTTGGAGGTCGACGGTGGCGCCGTAGTTGGTGAACCAGAGCGCCGAGCGTCCGCCGGCCGAGCCCGCTCCGACGATGATCGCGCCGGAGTCGTTCTGCGGGAGGAAGGGCCAGTGCCCGCCGTTGCCCTGGGCGTAAATGGGGTCGTCGAGGTTCTGGCTGCCGTTGCCCGCGGCGGCGACGACGGTGATGAGGTTGCCGACCGCGAAGACGGTGGCGTCGTAGACGTCGCGTCGCCACTCGGAGGGCATGAGGCCGAACTGCGTGCCGGGGGGCGTGCCGGTGTAGCGCGGGCCGAAGGTCTGCTGTTCGATGAGGATGACGTCGCCCGGGTCGAGGGCGGCGACGGACTGAAGGATCGCCGAGGCGAGGGCGTAGCCGTTGGAGTAGTTGGCGGGGGCGACGAGGACCGAGGCGTCGGGGGCGATGCCGGTGGTGCCGAAGGCGTTGGGTGTACTGGCGAGTTCTCCCAGCACGGCGGTGCCGTGGTTGGGATCGTTGAAGGGGTCGGCGCCTGGACCGCCGATGACCACCACGCCGCTGGGGAGGTCTTTGTGGGTGAGGTTCCAGGAGTATTCGATGTCGACGACGGCGACTCCCGCGCCGGTGCCGCCGGGGCGCGTGGTGACCTGCGTCGCGCCCACACCATTGGGCGCGGGCAGGCGGTAGCCTTGGTTGGCGATGAAGCTCGGGACGCTGCCCGTCGGCCCTGAGGGGAGCGGGGCGGGCATGCTGTCGAACATGGCCCACTCGACGGGGCCGAGGGCCGAGACGAGGCGCACGGCGTCGATCGCGTTCGTGCGCTCGCCGAGGTCGAGGATGAAGACGAGGTTCTGATCGGGGATGGCGCGGCCGAGGGTGTGCTCGGCGTTGCGGCGGAGTTCGTCGAGCGTGGCCTCGGGGACGGCCTCGTAAGCGTGCTTCCAGCGTGCGCCGTCGCGCTGGAGGGCGTCGAGGCTTGCGCGGGAGATGCGCATCGCGCCAGAACCGCGGTCGTCGAGCACGCCGCCCGCGGCGCGGACGGGCTGGCCGTTGCGGAGCTTGACGATGATGCGGTCGGCGCGGAAGTGGCCGCCCGGGAGGAGTCGTGGGTGCTCTAGCGGGAGGCCTTCGGGTCTTTGCGCGGCGTCCTGTGCTGCAGGAGTCAGTTGTTGGGCGGGGGCGAAGGCGGCTGCCGCTGCGATGAAAATGGCCGCCGCTCCGACCGTCCGCGACGAGTGTGATGCGTTCAAGTGCGTGCGCTCCCGGGGGTGGTTCCAACCGATGGGGGAAGTGTGCCACGGATTCGCCGGGGGGCAATGGCTGTAAGTGATTTTAGGACTAAACTCTGCCGCGAATGAGCGTTCGGAACGCCAGAGCGAACCCGGGCGGCGCGGCGGGCGTTAGACTTGGGGTTGCGGCTGCTCCCTGCGAACCTTGGAAGGAACACTGCACATGGCGACGACTCCTGAACAGACGCTCCGGCTCTACGAAGGCGAAGGCGACTCGCTGATGGCGGGGGCGCAGAGCAAGGGGGAGCACATGCGGCTGCTGCCCGAAGCGCCGACGATGGTCGACAAGGCCGGGCGGATCCGCATTCTGTGGGGGCAGCAGATGATCCCCGACCTGCTCGCGGGGCGCTACCGGGCGGTGGTGTGCGGGGTGAACAGCGAGGACAACAGCCACGGGGTGATCTCGCAGATCGTTGACCTGACGCAGACGAGCCAGTGGACGGCCAAGACGGTGACGTCGTACGCGAAGATGTTCAACGAGGCGATCGGGGTCCACGCGGCGGATGACCGCGAGCCCTACATCCTGAAGTACGACCTGGACTCGGTGCTGATCCTGGCTCTGCTGCGTCCGAAGGGTCGGGACCACTTCACGCTCGATGACTTGTCGCGCGGGTTCCGGACGGTGAACAAGATGCTGCAGGGCCGGCGCGAGCGGCTGCCCGTGGCGAGCGTTTCATTTCTGAACGCGCGGGCGAACCGGCTGATCGAAAGCGAGAAGTCGCCTCAGCAGCCGACGTTCGAGGCTGTGCTGCGGACGATGTACGAAGCCGGGTTCCGCGGCGATGTGTACGCCGCGCCGCGGATGTGGGGAGCGGGGCATGTGGGGGTGTTCCCGTCGTACCCGTTCCCGGAGGGGCTGGAGCGGATGCGGAGCGGGGGGCACTGAAACAACTGGCCAAAGGGCAAATGGCCAAATAGCAAATCGAATCTGTGGTGGGGCGGGCCGTCGCCATTTGCTGTTTGGCCATTTGCGACTTGGCGCGTTGTCCCCTCACACCTTCATCGCCATCCACTTGCCGCGAAGGAAAGTGATGACGAAGAGTGTGCTGCGGACGACGAGTTCGAGGCACATGCCGATCCAGAATCCGACAAGAGGGTGGATGCCCATGTGCTGAAGGGGGGCGGGGTTGTGGATGCTGCCGCCGCCCGGGAGCGGGAGGTCGACGCCGCATCCGAGCCATGCGAGCGGGATGCGGATGAGCCAGATGCTGACCCATGTGATCCACATGGGGCTGACGGTGTCGCCCGCTCCGCGGAGGATGCTGCGGATGACGATGCTGACGGCGAAGACGCCTTGAATGAGCCCTGCCCAGATGAGGATCTTGGGGACGAGTTCGAGGTGGATGGGCTGCTGTGAGAAGATGCCCGTGATGGCGTGTGGGGCGGCGACGAATACGAGGCCCGTGGTGGTCATCATCCCGATGGCGATCCAGAGGCAGCGGAGCGCGGCTCGGCGGGCGAGGGTCGTGCTGCCCGCGCCGAGGTACTGGCCGACGAGGGTGGCGGCGGCGAGGCTCATGGCGAAGCCCGGGAGGAAGCTGAAGGCCTCGATGCGGACGGCGATCATGTGCGATCCCAGGAAGCCATCGTTTTTCATCCAGCCGACCATGAGGATGAGGATGAAGTTCCCGAGCCACATGGCGAAGGTCTCGGACATGTTGGGCAGGCCGATGCGGACGAGGCGGCGCGTGGTGTGCCAGTGGGGGCGGAGGCGCTTGGCGCGGAGCCTCACGCCGTGGACTCCGCGGATCAGCATGACCAGCATGATGAAGCCTCCGACCGTCCATGCGATGGTCGTGCCCCAGGCGATGCCCGCAACGCCCATGTGGAAGGGTGAGGGGTTGTTGATGAGGATCTGGCGGTGGACCTGGCCGTCGAGTTCCATGTGTCCGGTGCCGAGGTCGACGCCCGAGAGGCTGAAGGACAGGATCATGTTGACGATGTTGATGACGACCATGACCAGAAGCGGACGCATCGAATCGCCCGCTCCGCGGCAGCAGGCGATGTAGGAGGCGACGAGGGTCTGGGCGGGGACCGCGAGGGCGGTGAGACGGATGAAGGTGACGGCCTCATCGTGGGCCACCGGGGAGAGGTTCAGCCAGGTGGCGACGGTCGGGGCGACCAGGGCGACGAAGGCACCGACGAGGATTCCCGAGATGATGCTCAGGGTGGTGCACTGGCCGACGACGGCGCTGGCGACGGCCAGGCGTCCCTTGCCCATGGCCCGGCTGACGAGGGCGGTGGCGCCGACACCCAGTGCGATCGAGACAAGGCCGACGAACCACATGAAGTACGCGGCTCCGCCGATGGCATCGGCGGCGGATTCGGAGAGGCCCGCGGCGAGGACGGTGTCGGTGGCGCCGACGAGGGAGTTGAGGAGCGACTCGACGAGGACGGGCCATGAGAGGACGAAGATGGCCTGCCACATGGTGAGGCCCGCGAGCTTGCCCGACCGGATGACTCCCTCCGGGGAGGCGCGGAGTGTCTCGCCGTTGTCGGTGGTGCGCAAACCCGCCGACGCCGAGATGGGTTCGGCGAGGGATGCATCATCGATCTCGACTGGGTCACGGCGCGGCACGGGCGGATGGTACCGGTGCGGGCGGCGCGGGGTGCGGGTTCACCGAAGCTTCAAGGTCGCGATGGCGAGGGCGACCAGGAGGGCCGAGATGATCCAGAATCGTGCGACGACCTTGGTCTCGGGCCAGCCGCCGCGGTGCAGGTGCCAGTGGTAGGGGGCGCAGCGGAAGATGCGCTTGCCCTTGGTGGCCTTGAAGTAGGAGACCTGGAGAGCAACGCTGCCGATCTCGATCAGGAAGACCCCCGACATGATGAGCAGCACATACTCCTGGCGGATGACCACGGCGACGTAGCCCAGGAGCGCGCCGAGAAAGAGCGCGCCGGTGTCGCCCATGAAGACGGCGGCGGGTGAGCAGTTGTGCCACAAAAAGCCCAGGCACCCTCCCGCTCCGGCGGCGCAGACGATGGCGAGTTCATCGCTGGTGGGGACATAGGGGACCAGCAGGTACTTGGCCCCATCCTCGTAGCCCGCGACAAAGCAGAGGACCATGAGGCCCAGGAAGACGATGGCGCTGATGCCGCCCGCGAGGCCGTCCATGCCGTCGGTGATGTTCACGGCGTTGGACATGCCCGCCATCATCAGGACGGTGAGGATGGTGAAGGCGCCGACGCCGAGGTAGATGAGGTGCTCGGAGGGCGGCGAGCTGGGGTTGTCGTAGGTTTTCTGGAAGGGAAGATTGAGCACATGGGCAAGGCTGAGGCCCGAGTGCGAGATGCCATCGCGCCAGATGAAGAAGCCGAAGACGGCGGCGAGGCCGAGTTGCAGGACGAGCTTCTCCTTGGAGTAAAGCCCCTGACGCGAGGCGCCGGGTCTTGATGCGGCGGTGAGCTTCAGCCAGTCATCGGCCCCGCCGATGCCCGCAAAGACGATGGTGACCATGATCGCCTTCTGGATGTAGCCGTTGGTGAGGTCGGCCAGGAGGAAGGTGGCGGCGAGGATGGCCGCGGCGATGAGCACGCCGCCCATGGTCGGTGTGTTGGCCTTGCTGGCGAGGGCGGCGTTGAGCTCGGCGACATCGAACTGGGCCTTGTCGCCGATCTTCTTCTCGCGGAGCCAGCGGATGATGCGCGGGCCCGCGGCGAGGACGATGGCGAAGGAGAGCATGCCCGCGAGGAAAGCGCGGAAGCCGAGCTGGTCGAAGATCATGAACCAGCGGTAGAGCCCGTGCTCGATGAGCCAGGGGCGGAGGGATTCGAAGAGGTTGAAGAGCATGAGTTGGGGGCGTTCTCGCGCTAGTTGGCGACGGAGCGGGCGCTGGGAGAGATGCTGATCGTTGTGGCGGGGGCGGTTCGACGCTCGAGCGCCTGAACGATGCGCTCGAGTTTCATGCCTCTGGAGGCCTTGAGCACGGCGGTGTCGCCGGGCTTGAGGAGACCGGCGGCCTCGTCAGCGCGGGGTTGTTCGAGGTCGTTGAAATGGACCGCACGGAGTCGCGGCGAGACTTCGCGGGCGGCCTCGGAAGCGAGTCGTGCGGCCGGGCCCACGGTGATCAGGAGGTCGGGGGCGGCATCGCGGGCGATGGCGGAGCCGACCTCGCGGTGGAGTTCATAGCTGTGCGTTCCCATTTCGAGCATGTCGCCGAGGATGAAGACGCGGCGCGGGGCGTCGCTCGCGACATCGGCGAGGGTGCGTGCGGCGGCGATGACGCTCTCGGGGTTGGCGTTGTAGCAGTCGATCAACAGGCTGATGCCCGCGATCGTTCTCTGGTTGAGTCGCATGTCAGCGGGGATG
>JBIPMO010000075.1:0-11731 GCA_044369085.1 Phycisphaerales bacterium | reverse complement strand
CCCCGCGGCCTCTCCGGACGAGCCGGCGGCGGCGGGTTCAGGGTCGGGGGGGATGCCCAGCGCCGCGCGGACGGACTTTGGCATGTACTGCTTGGTCCAGGCCCGCAGCCAGATCGATTCGATCCGCAGCGTTGCACGCACCAGGTGCTCGTTGCCTACGTCGTAGCCCTCCTCCAGAAGCGGGAGCGACTCCACGCTGTCTACTTTGAGGCCGACGACGGTCATGAAGTTCACTTTGGGGAACGCCGCGAGCACGCGGGGAAGTTCGGCGCTCGCGCACACGACGGTGAGCTCGATGAAACGGATGTCGTACATCCCGTTGGGGGCGACCGGGGAGGCCGCACGGCCGGTGTGCGAAAGCTTGAAATCCAGCGGGATATCCGCGGTTTCGTCGGGCCCCGCCTGGGCCCCTGTCGATGCTCCACCACCGCCGCCATCGAGCGCGGCCGATTCGCTGGACGATCCGCTGTCGCGACTGCCCGCGGGGTTCTGGCCGGGTTTGAGCACGACGACCGATTCGACGATTTTCACCGGCGCGCGGTACACGGGCTGCCAAAGCCCCGTGACGGGGTCCTTATTGGCTTCGGCAACGCCCGCGATCACCGCGGAGTGGACCCAGGCCAGGAACTGCCATTCCCACGCCGTTTCCACCGGGAGCAGCTTGAGCGGGTCCCATGGGGTCACCGCTCTGAAGGCCGAAGGCTCGGCGTAGAACGAGGTCTCACCGGCTGCTCGACGATAGATCTCAAGCCGGGTGTCCGAGAGCTTTGACTTGAGGTCCTCGGCATCCTTGGCGGACAGGGCCGACTCGCCGCGACCGGTCGTGAGGCGGTCGATGTCCTTGGAGCGCATCTCGCTCAGCGACTGCGCCACGCTCGCTGCCAGCGGCGGGGTCCCGGCGCGGTGCTTGCGAAGGATCGTTTCGTGGTACTTGGGCCAGGCCTGGATCATCGTGCTCAGCAGTCGGAGGCGGGTGCTCTCGTCGGGCTGATCGGGAAACAGGCGGTCCGCGGGGGTCGCGCCGCTGACGAGCAACTCGTGTCCCGCGCTGTTGAACTCGACCGCCTCGGTCCGCACCTTGCCGCTGTCGTCCACCACGGCTTTGAGCAGAGCGGAAACGGCGTCGATGCTCGCCTTGTTCGGCGCACCCTTGACATCGATCTGCTGCTGCCCGGCCAGATACGGGCGGATGCTGTAGGTCACATCCAGAGCCTGCAACTGCTGGAGGTTCTGGCTGACATCGTTCTCAACCCCCTTCCGCACCGACTTGGACCAACCGAAGGAAAAGAAAAGCATCACCGGAGCCGCGATGACCGCGATGGTCACCGCGATCACGCTGATGAGGTTTGACTTGAGCCATGGGAGTAGTTTCTTCATGAGCGAGACTCCTGCGACTTGGCATCCTGCCCCTCGATGGGCTGCTTACCCGGCTCGATCAACTGGGCGTACCAGGTGAGGGTGTAGCGGTAGACGGGGCTCTTGGGGGGCGTTGGCTTGACGCGATCGGGGAGCGGGGCGATTGACGCCGGGGTGCCCGCGGCATCCTTGCCCTTTGACGACTGTGACCCGCCCGGTGAGCCAGCGGCTGCGCCGGCGGCTGCCCGGCACCGGGGCCCTTGCCCCCGCCCAAAGAAGTTCCATCATCTTCCTCACCATCACCACCAAAGCCACGGCCCGAAGACGGCTGAGGTGGCGCACCGCCTCCGGCGGGCCCCCCGACCTGCCCGGCGACGGCCTGAGCGACCGGAGAAATCTGGTCCGCTTTGGGGATCCCCACCAAGGTGTACGGCACATCAGCACGCTGTGCGGAGGCGCGGAGCCACGCGAGGAATGAGTCGTTGATGAACGCCCGGCTGTCCGTGGGAGCATCGAACGTCAGCGTGACCCGGACCGCGCCCGCGGGCCCGGCCGCGTTCGCCTCGCCGCCCGCGCTGCTGGCTGCGCCGCCGCCGCCCGCGCCAAAGGGATCTTGATTCCCCGCGGCGGACGCGTTGAACGGCGTGCTGGGAGGGAGGTACTGCGTCTGCATCGAGACGATCGTCGCCACGGCTCGATCCTCAGGGATCGTGACCGCTGACTGGCCCTTGGCGTGCTCGGCGGCGGCGACGAACATCGAGGAAGCATCGCGGAGCAGGAGCTCGTAGAGACGGCGACCGTCCAGCAGCCGCACGACGTTCTGCGCGACGAAACCGGGCTGGGCGGCGGTGCTCGCGCTCTGCCATTCCTGCTTCAGAGCGTTCCCCGACGAGATCGCCTGCCGGATGGGGTTGGTGACCTTGGCATCGGCCTTGACGCTGTTCACCGCCATGGAATCCAGCGCCGGGCGCAGGAACGACAGCCCGCCCGCGGCGATCCCCATCGCCGCGGCCGCGACGAACCACGGCGTCTTGCGCTTCCACATCGCAGCGCGGATCACGGGGATCGGCATCAGGTTCGCGCCGATGGTGTAGAGGCCGAGCCCCTGCAGCGCCAGCCCGTACGCCGTCGCCATCATCGGCGTCGCCGCTTCAAAGTCCGCGCTCGCGGCCCCTTCGAGCTGCGGCCGCTTGAACCTTTCGAGCTTGAACACATCGAGCTGCAGCTGCTGGCTGAGGATCTTGCGCAGCCCCAGCAGCTTGACGGTCGAGCCGCACACGATGAGCCGGCTGATCTTGGCCTCAGGGTGCGTGTCGCGGTAATAGGCGATCGAGCGCTGCACATCCTGCACCAGTTCCTGAAGCACCGGCTTCATCGCCTGGAAAATGTGCCGCTTGTACTTGCTGGTCTCGGCCTCACGCTTCAGGCGTTCGGCCTTGCCATAGGCCAGTTTGAAGGTCGCGGCCAGGGCCTCGGTGAAGTTGTGCCCGCCGAGCGGGAATGTGCGGATCCACACCTTCCCCGAGTCGGCGATGATCAGGTCGCTCGCCGTGGTCCCGATGTCGAGGATCACCGTCCCGGGCGTCTGCGCGGTGAACGCGAGGTCGTAGGCGATCGCGTTGTACGCCGCGAGCGGGCTCAGCGTGATCACGTCAGGCACCAGCCCCTGGTCACCGTACTGCGCCAGAAGCTCGTTGGCCTTGGCCTTGGTCATCGCGAAGATGCCCACCTCGACCTCGGGCGAATCGTCGCTCGCGAAGGTCTGGTAGTCCCACTCCACATCATCGATCGGGAAGGGGATCTGCTGGACGGCCTCGAACTTCACGAGGTTGGCGATGCCCTTTTTTTCCACGGGCGGCAGCTTGGCGAACCTGGCGAACGCGCTGTGCCCGGGCACCGATACCGCGATCGTCGCCCCCTTGAGCGCATCGCGGTACTGGCTCATGAACGCGCCGAGCGCCACGGCGATCGCGTCGTCCTTGTTGAGCTCCGGCGTCGACAGCACCTTCTTGTGCGGCAGCACCACGAAATCCGCGACTTTCAGCGAGTCGCCATCGCGCTCGAGCTTCAGCGCCTTGATCGAGCCGGCTCCGACTTCCAGACCCCAGGCAACGTTGGCAGAGGGCATTGAACCTCCTAAAGGCAATCTCGAACCGCCGGGTGTTCACCCCGGCGGGATCGGGCATCCTAACCCGAGGCGGACGCGTGCGGCCCGCCGCCCGAACGCCGCCCGGGTGGCGACGCCAATCTGCGCAGCCACCGCGCCCCCGCGAGCCGCACAGAACCCGATACGCACCCCCCGTCAGAGGGTTCTCCAAGACCCGAGAACCAACCTTCAACTGGTTCGCGGACCTGCTTGCCAAAACGCAGTCTCGATGCCCTGCGTGGCGGAACGCCGGGGATGGGGTACACTTTCCGACTCTTGTTCGGGCGACGCGCCGATGCTCGGCGCGGGTGGGGCCCGACGCTATCCATCTGTCGAGTTCCCTCGGAAAATGACCAGCACCCCGGACACCGCCGCAACGGGTACGACGCCACCTCCCGCCGATCAGGCCCCCGCCCAAAGCGCGGAGCTGAGCGCCGACCTCACCGCGGAGATCAACGCCGCGATGGAGCACTCGATCGCGAGCGCGCCCGCGGCGCATCACCACAAGCCGGGAAAGAAGGAGCTCGACGCCGCGCACGCCGCCATGGGCGACCGACCCAAGATCCGCGGGCCCCGCGTGGTCGAGTCGGGCCGCGAGAAGCGCAAGGGCGTGGTCGTCTCCGTCGGCCCGGATGACATTTTCATCGAGTTCGGCCCGAAGGAGCTCGGCGTCATCCCGCGGATGCAGTTCCCCGATGAGGCAGATCTTCCCACGGTCGGTGGCGAGGTCGAGGTCGTCGTCGAGCGCCTCGAGGCCTCGGAGAACCTGCTCATCTGCAACCGCCCGGGCGTGGTCCAGAAGGCCGCGTGGGAAATGCTCGAGCCCGGCCAGGTCATCGAGGCGGTTGTCACCGGAGTCAACAAGGGTGGCCTCGAACTCGAAGCCGCCCAGCACGCCGCCTTCATGCCCGCCTCGCAGGTCGCCCTCGAGCGCATCGAGGATTTCACCCCGTTTATCGGCCAGAAACTCAAGTGCGAGGTCATCCGCGTCGACCGCACCGGCCGCGGGCAGATCACCCTCTCCCGCCGCGGCCTGCTCAAGCAGGAGCGCAAGGAGAGCGTCACCAAGCTCAAGGATGAACTCAAGGAAGGCGAGATCCGCGAGGGCATCGTCAAGAAGATCATGCAGTTCGGCGCCTTCGTCGATATCGGCGGCATCGATGGCCTCGTGCACGTTTCGGACATCTCCCACGACCGCGTCAAGAACGTCGCCGACATCCTCAAGGAAGGCGACAAGGTCCGCGTCAAGGTGCTGAAGCTCGATTGGGAGAACAAGCGCCACTCGCTGGGCCTCAAGCAGCTCCAGGAAGACCCTTGGGCCGCCGCCATCAAGGACCTCAAAGAGGGCGACATCACCAGCGGCCGCGTCACCAAGCTCGCCGAGTTTGGCTGCTTCGTCGAACTCGCGCCCGGGGTCGAAGGCCTGGTCCACATCTCCGAGCTCGCGTGGAACCGCGTGCAGAAGGTGTCGGATGTCGTTCAGCCCGACAAGGTCGTCAAGGTCAAGGTTCTCAAGATGGAATCGGGGGCCCACAAGATCTCCCTCTCCGTCAAGCAGACCACCGACCGCCCCGAAACCGACCGCGGCCCGCGTCGCAAGACCGAGCAGGAGTTCAAGCCCATCCCCGTCGAAGAGACCCCCGCCATGCGCCGCATGCGCGAGGCGGCCAAGGCCAAGCACGGCAAGGAACTCAAGTCCGGCCTCGGCGGCGGGCACCTGGGTCTGGGCCTGGGCGATCTGAAGCTCTGAACTTCACCTTCCACCGCGTCAAAGTCTGCAGTTCCGCTGTGAAACCGGTGTCGTTCGATCACGAACAACCGGTTTGATTTCCCGCGCCCAAAGCCACCACGACGGGAGCAAGCCTCTTCCATGAGCACCGAAACCCACCCGCCGCGCAAGCCCCCGGGCCCGATCCTGATCTCGTTCGTACTCACCCTCGCCACCTTCGCGCTCTGCCTGATCATGGTCTTCTCGGGCCGCAGCGTGATCTTCGGCTCGCAGACCGTGCGCTTCTTCGATGAGAGCGGTGTCTCCACCGCCCTCGCCCAGCGAGCCATCGAGACCAAGTCCGTCGAGCGCATCACCCCCGAACAGCTCCGCGAGATCACCACCAAGATCCTCCAGCGAGCAAATGAAGGCGACCCGCGGGCTGCGCTCTTTGCCTTCGAGGTCGAGCGTCTGCAGCGAGCCGCACAGCCCAAGGCCGATACCGCCGCCACCGCCCGCTGACCGTACACTCCGCCTCATGTCCGACCCCGTTGTCCTTCTCGACCGCGCCCTGCGCGACGCCATGCGCGCTGTGCTTGCGGATGCTCTGCCCGCCGACATCGCCTCGGGCGAGGCCCCCGTGCTCACCCCGTCGCGAGATGCGAAGTTCGGCGATTTCCAGTGCAACAGCGCCATGGCCCTGGCCAAAGCGGTCGGCAAGCCCCCGCGCGACATCGCCGCCGCCCTCAAGGCCGCCGCCGACCCGCTCATCACCGAGGTCGCCGACCCGCTGGAAATCGCGGGCCCCGGGTTCCTCAACATCCGCCTGAAGCCCGCCGCGCTCGCCGCCGCCCTCGCGGGCCTCGACACGCCCGCCTTGGGCATCGAAACCTCGCCGCCCGCCGGAGGGGGCACCCCCACCACCGTCGTCGTCGACCTGTGCGGTGTGAACCTCGCCAAGCAGATGCACGTCGGCCACCTGCGAGCCACCGTCATCGGCGATGCGCTCGCTCGCATCCACGAGCGGCTGGGCTTCCGCGTCATCCGTCAGAACCATTTCGGCGATTGGGGGCTGCCCATCGCCATGGTCACCGCCGCCGTGAAGCGCGGTGTCGAACGCCGCGAGCTCGACCTGGGCACGCTCACCCTCGAAGCGCTCGAGAAGCTCTACCGCCGCTCGCAGAACATCTGCGATGCCGATGAGCGCGGGCTCGCCGTTGCTCGCCGATTCGATCTCGGCCCCAAGGTCCTCGCCGAGCTTGAAGCGCAGGTCGGGGGCGCCACGGAGGAACTCGCGCAGGCCAAGGCCGCCCTCGTCGCTCTGCAATCCCAGGACCCCGCCTACGTCGGCATCTGGAAGCGGATCTGCGACATCACGCTCGCCTCGTGCTTCGAGGCCTGCCGCCGCCTCTTCGCCAACGTCACCGACCAGGCCACCGCGGGCGAATCGACCTACGCCGATGAGCTCGCCCCCGTCGTCAAGGACCTCATCGACCGCCGCATCGCCGAAGAGAGCGAGGGCGCCCTGGTGGTTCGCATCGAGGAATCGGGGATCAAAGAGCCCTGCATCATCCGCAAGCGCGATGGCGGCTTCCTCTACGCCACCACCGACATGGCCGCCATCCGCCGCCGCGTCCAGAAGCTCGGCGCTGACAAAGTGATCTACGCCGTCGATGCCCGCCAGAGCCTGCATTTCAAGCAGGTTTTCGCCGCCGCCCACAAGGCGGGCTACACCAATCGGAGCGGCCACGAAGCGGTGCTCTTCCACGCCGCCTTCGGCACCGTGCTCGGTGAGGACAACCGCCCCTTCAAGACTCGCAGCGGTGAGAACGTCCGCCTGACCGACCTGCTCGATGAGGCCGTCAGCCGGGCCGATGCCGCCGTCCGCGAGAAGAACCCGGACCTGCCCGCTGAAGAGCGCCACAGAGTAGCGCAGGCCGTCGCCGCCACCGCCATCAAGTACGCCGACCTCTCCAGCGATCGCATCAAGGACTATGTTTTCTCCTTCGATCGCATGCTCGCCTTCGAGGGCAACACCGGGCCGTACCTCATGTACGCCTACGTCCGCGTCCGCTCGATCTTCCGCAAGGCCAAGGAGCAGTTCGGCATCGATGAAGCGATGTTCGACAAGCCCGGTGGCGCCTTCATCATGAGCACCCCCGAAGAAAAAGCCCTTGCACTGCAGCTTCTGAAGTACCCCGCCGCTCTGCGAGCCGCCGCCGACTCCTGCGAGCCCCACCGCCTGTGCGGCTACGTCTACGACCTCGCCGGCGCCTTCAGCACCTTCTTCGCCGCCTGCCCGGTGCTGCAAGCCGCCGATGAGCCAACACGCACCGCCCGCCTCCGCCTCTGCCGCCTCGCGGGCCGCGTGATCAAGGACGGGCTGGAAACGCTGGGGTTGGTGCCGGTTGAGCGGATGTGATCGCGTGCCCCGGTTCGCAAGCCTCCCAGGCAAACGGAACAAGACCGTTGACATCCACGACCCGCATGTCACACTCCTGCCGCACGGCACACGCACAGGAGCCGCCTCATGCCCGCAACAACCCGATTCGGGATCGTCGCCATCAGCACCTTGGCCGCGACAATCACCGCCATCGCCACATCCCCCGCCTTCGCCGCCCCGCGCGATGAATGGGCGACCATCACGCACGCGGGCAACGCGCCGTATGTCTATCAGGACTTTGACCTGACCATCGAGCTCGGCCGCGTCGATCACGAGTACCAGATCCGCAAAACCGAGGTCACCGCGGGCGAGTGGTTCGAGTTCGTCCAGGCTTACGCGCCCTACGTCCCCGTGCTCGAGCGCATCGATTCGGGCTTCACGAGCCAGTTCGTGGGCATCTCCTACAACCCCGACAACACCGTCGGCTACTTCCTGTACCCGCAGGTCGAGAACCGGGCCGTCGAAGTCGGCTGGCGCAATGCAGCCCGATTTTGTAACTGGCTGCACAACGACAAGGCCTCGACGCGCGAGGCGTTTGAATTCGGTGCCTATGACACGAGCACCTTCGGCCAGAAGCCCGACGGCACCATTACCGACCAAGCGTCCAGGAGCACGGATTCCCGCTACTGGCTGCCGAGTGATGACGAGTGGGTCAAAGCCGCCTATTTCGATCCGAATAAGAACGGCACCGACCAAGCGGGGTACTGGCTCTACCCAAACGGCACGGACCAGCCGCTAAGTTCGGGCGTACCTGGTGTTGGTCAGACGAGCGCAGGCTGGTATGGCTCCTTCTCGAGCATCCCCGAGGTCGGGGCATACGCCAATGTGACTTCGCCTTGGGGATTGTGGGATTTGTCGGGCGGTGAGTCTGAGTGGTGCGACGGCTTCAACGAAACGACCCCTCTGGCCTCAAGGCCATTTCGCGGGAGCGCGTATCGATCTGATCTGAGCTTTCTTGACGATCGGATCAATGCGAGACGGAGTGTTCCAGTCACCGCCGCAACCATGGGCATTCGCATCGCGCGTGAAGTTCCACCACCATCCGCGTGGACGCCCGTACTGGCAATGCCATTGATCCAGTTCCAAAGAAGATCTCGGTCATGAGAACTTCTTTTCCAAGGCTACTCGGAGGGTGGCACGGCCCCGGAGTGCTTCCTTCGGGTGCCACAGTCGAACGGTCCGCCGTTCGACTGTGCTACCCCCTCTCCCCGCCCTCGCGCTCAACCACACTTCCAGAGTGCGGACATTGGATCCGTCCCCCTCACCCAGCACGTAGCCCCCGACACCCAGCACGATAAGCTCCAAAAACCACCGCGGCCCCCGACGATCTCCGCCGGGGGCCGCGTTTCACTCTTCTTGATCCGTCAGACCCCGCTCACTTCTTCCGCGTGTACACCAGTTCCATGTTCTTGAACATCTTCCCATCCGGGCCGGGCTGGAACATCTCGAGCTTGCGGTTGTTCGCATCGATGATCGTCGAGATGCTCTTAGTCGGGCGCTCGGTGCCCATCCACGGGTCGTAGTTCTTGCCTTCCATCGTCAGCACCTTCTCGCCCTCGGAACAGGTGCCCCACTCCTCCCACAGCCCGGACATGTTGTTGTCGATCCAGGTGGAGAAGTACATCTTCTTCTGGTTGTCGTAGCCCGTGGTCGACATGCCCTCGAACTTCTCCGGGCCGTTGCCCATGTCGACATCACCCCAGACCTTCTCGACCAGGTACCGCCCGCCCATCGCGAGCTTGGCGGTGGCCTGCATCTTCTGCTCCTGCGGCGGGGCGCTGGGGTCCATCCAGAACTTGCTGACGATCTCCCACTCGCCCTCGTACTTGGCCAGGTGCTTGTGATGGTCGCTGATGGCGCTGTTGGCCTCGAAGCGCTTCTGGGCCTCCATCATCTCGGGGGTCATCTCGGGCATGCCCGTGGCGTCCTTAACGGCGTCCTTGGCGGCATCGCCCGCCTTCTTGACGGCGTCCTTGGCCTGCTTGGCGGCATCCTTGGCCGCATCCTTCATCTGCTTGGAGGGGTCGGTCTGGTCGCGGCTCATCGCCACCGGCGCCGCCACGAGCAGCGCCATCGCCACCGCGCTGCCGCACAGAACACCCAGGAGTTTGCCATTCAGTTTCGATTTCATGGTCTGATCTTCCTCTGCTTCAGGTTCACTCGTCGCGCCCCGCGCGGGGCCGGTCCGACTCAAGCCCTCCACTCGCCCGCGTAGGCGATGGAGAATCCGTCCCCGTCCCGAGCGGCCAACTGGTGCAGCCGCTTGGAGATCTGCCGAAGGTGCAGCGCATCGTGGGCCGCCCAGCTCGCGAGCAGCGACCCCGCCGCGATCGGCCCGAACTTGGGGTGCGTGTACGCCTTGCGCCAATCCTGGTCCCCGAGCGTGCGCAGCCACGCCACGCTCTCGCGCCGCTCGGCCACGAACGATGCCACCGTCCCGCGCAGGTCCCACTCCAGGTACCCGCGCCGCTGGGCAATGCCCTCGAGTTCCAGAGCGGGCCAGTGCACGCTCGGATCGCGCAACGTGCTCCGCAGGCGGACACGGAAATCCTCCCGCTCCTCATCCAGCAGGTGGCAACAGATTTCGAGGATCGACCAGTCCTCGGGCGATGGCTTCCACCGCGCATCTTCCTTCGAGGGAATGATCGCCGCGGCGGCCAAGGCCTCGCCGAAGTGTTCTAGTCTCAGGATCAGCCTCGGGACGTCGATCGACACGGGCCCGCCTGTTCACTCTTTCCCCTCAAGTGCGAGATGAAATCCTAACAACTTCCGACAATGACGCAAGGCCAAATTGGCCAGCAATCCGCGTAATTCTCGCGGCATCCCGGTCGGGCTGAAGTGCCGTGAGTGATATGCGCTATGCGGAAACTGAGAAAATGCGAACTTCGGCCCGCCGGTATCGATCTCATGCGATCAGCCGATGGCCCGCATGAGTTCACTGGCGATGCCATCGGCCAGCAGAAAGCCCGCATCCGTCAGGGTCCAGGTGTCCTCACCCATGACGAGCAGCCCGCGACCGGCGTGCTTGCAAGCGATTTCAGCGACTCGTTCGCGCACCGGGCCATCCAGCGATCCGATGAGCTGTCGCACCGGGACACCTTCCCGCAGCCGGAGTGAGGTCATCACAAGTTCGACGATCGCGCGGCGCGGGTCGGGCCCTTCGTAGTCGGTGATCGGCCCCAGCCCGCCGCTCTCGGGGCGAGCCACCCCTTCCATCCAGTCGGTCAGACGGGGCACGACCTTCCATCGCTGCCGCCCCACGTGCGCCGATGCCGACGGGCCCGCGGCGAGCCACTGCTCCTGCCTCCAGTACGCCATGTTGTGGCGGCACTCGGCGCCCGGGCGAGCGAAGTTGCTGACCTCGTACCGGTCCATGCCCGCATCTCGGACCCGCGCAACGGTGTGCACGTACATGTCCGCTTCCAGGTCCTCATCACAGGCCTCGAAGTCGCCGCGCATGAGACGAGCGGTCATCGCGGTGTTGGGCTCGTAGGTCAGCCCGTAGCAGGAGATGTGCTCGATGCCGCGCCCGCCCAGCAGCGCCAGGGCGCGATCGAGATCGCCCCTCCACTGGTCGAGCGTCTGACCGGGCACGCCGAAGATGAGGTCAATGCTGCGCCGCTCGATGCTCGCCTCGGCCGCGAGCTCGAGCGCCCGCTCGACATTCGCGGGGTCGTGCCAGCGCTCAAGGGTCTTGAGGTGCGCATCCTGGAACGACTGGGCCCCGATGCTCACGCGGTTCACCCCGCCAGCGCGGAGGACACGCATCAGCTCGGGGGTCACTGTCTCGGGATTGCACTCCACCGTGAACTCGGTGGCGGGCGAGATCGAGAACACCTCATGCATCGCGGCGAGCAACCGCTCCCACAGCCCGGCGGCAAGCAGGCTGGGGGTCCCTCCCCCGATGAAGATGGTTTCCAAGCCCCCGGCTCGTCCATCCCGAGCGTGGGGCCCGAGGGCACGCAGCTCGGATACCAACCTTTCTACGAACAAAGGTTGACGATCCTGCGTGTCCACAAAGGAGTAGAAATCGCAGTAGTGGCACTTGTGGAAGCAAAACGGCACATGGATGTAGAGC
>JBIPMO010000307.1:0-3627 GCA_044369085.1 Phycisphaerales bacterium | reverse complement strand
GCCCGGCGAGCCCGGACTCACTCGAACCGGCGGAGCGTCTCATCCACCGATTCGCGCTCATCCATCCACCCCGGCGGGTCCTGCCCGGGCGCCAGGACAATCAGCACCCGCCGCCCGGACGACGGCAACCGAAAGGTCCCCTCCGCCGATTTGAATCCGCGGCGCCGCGCCAGAACCCCGCTCTCCATGTCGATCAGCCCCGCTCCCCACTCATCCACTGGCAGGCTGAAGTTCCCCGCCATGTCCGAGGTCTCCTGGGACACCGTCTTGGCCCCAAGCGTACCGGGCTGGATCTGCGCCCTCAGCAGCACCCCTTCAAGACCGACCCCCTTCAGGCGCGGATCTTCCTTGTCGACCACCGCGATGTAGGACACATCGCCCTCCACCACCCGTCCGTGCATCTTGTAGGGGCCGCACGCGGCGAGCAGCGCCAGCGGGATCATGCCGACCATCAGCCACGTCGTTCTTTTCATCATCGATCACATCTCGCTGCGCTGTACGAAGGGTTCATTCCGTCGGCACCATCTCGGATGCGCCATCGCGCACCACGGGAGTCGGCATCGCCGCCGCCGACCCCGGAGCAAAGTCCGTGTGGCTGGGAAGGTCCTTCAGGGAGCCGAGCCCGAACGCTTCAAGGAACCGCTTGGTCGTCCCGTAGAGCATGGGCCGACCCGGTTCTTCCGCTCGCCCGGTGATGTCAACAAGCTTCTTGTCCATCAATGAACGCAGCACCTCGCCGCAGTTCACCCCGCGGATCGCCTCAAGCGACGCCCGCGTGATCGGCTGCCGGTACGCCACGATCGCCAGCGTCTCAACCGCGGCCTTCGACAGCGCCTGGCTCTCGCGCAGCCCGTGCAACACCGCCAGGTGCGGCGTGTACTCGGCCAGCGCCACCGCGCGGTACCCGCCAGCCACGTTCTCGATCCGGAACGCACGCCCCGTCGCGGTGTACTGCTCGTTCAGAGCATCCACCGCCGACTTGATCCGCGCGCTCGCCCCCTTCTCTTCGATCCCCAACGCCGCCGCCAGCTTGACCGCAGACAACGAACGATCAGAGGACAGAACAAGCGCCTCGACCGTCGCCGTCAGCCGCTCTTCGGCCACCGGCTCGACCGCCTGACGCGAAGGATGTTTGGTTGATGTCGTCACAACTTCGGCCATGCCGCCATGGTACCGAACGGGCCGCCCGCGGTGCCGCCTACACTCTGCCCTCCCCCATGCATGCCCCCGCTCAAGACATCCACGCCGCCGCGCTGGACGACCGCTCCGCGCTCAGGGAAATGATCCGGATCGCCACCCCAGCGGTCGTCGGCATGCTGTCGTTCTCGATGATGCAGTTCGTCGACCGCCTCCTGTGCGCCAGGCTCATCGGCCCCGAGGCCCTCGCCGCGGCGGGCAACGGCGGCATCGCCTCCTGGGTTCCCGCATCAGTCATGATGGGCCTGCTGGGAGTCATCAACACCTACGTCAGCCAGAATCTTGGTGCCGGCCGTCCCGAGCGTGGCCCGGCCTACGCCTGGGCGGGCATCTGGCTCGGTGCCATTGTCTGGCTCTGCGTGCTCCTCCCCTACGCCGCCTTCTTCCCCGCCGCCTTCGCCTCGATGCGCGACGTGCTGGGCCTCGACCCCGTCTCTGAACATATCCACCGCATGGAATCCGACTACGGGCGGCTCCTCCTTTACGGCATGCTCCTCACCCTCACCGCCCGCACCATCGGCCACTATTTCTACGGCATGCACAAGCCCTGGGTTGTCATGTCCGCCACCATCGCGGGCAACATCGTCAACCTCATTGCGTCCTACGCGCTCATCATGCTGGCCAAGACCACGGGACCCGAGGGCAGCGAGGCAGTCGCCGAGCTCGGCGTCCGCGGATCGGCCGTGGGCACGATCATCGGCACCGCCGTCGAATGCGCCATCCCCATGGCCATCTTCCTCTCCTCCAAGTACCAGCGCCTCTACAGCACGCGTTCCTCTTGGCGCTTCAGCTTCGACCGCGTCCGCGAGATCTTCCGCATCGGCTGGCCCGGCGGCGTCATGTTCGGCAACGAGATGGTCTGCTGGTGGATCTTCATGGGGGGCTTCGTCGCCTCCTTTGACAAGGGCAACCCCCTCGCCGTCCACGGTCCCGCCGGCTGGATCACCCACCAGTACCTCATGCTCTCGTTCATGCCCGCCGTCGGGATCTCAATCGCCGTCACCGCCATCGTCGGCAAGTGCATCGGCGCCGGACGACATGACCTCGTCGCCCGGCGGACATGGATGGGGGTCAGGCTCACGCTCGCCTACATGGGCGCCTGCGCCCTGTGCTTCGTGCTCTTCGGCAAGCAGCTCGCCAACCTGTTCCTGCCCGACTCCGCCACCCCCGAGCAGGCCCAGCAGATCATCGAACTCGCCCGCGTCATGCTCATCCTGGCCGCGACCTTCCAGCTCTTTGATGGCCTGGCCATCACCATCTCCGGCGCCCTCCGCGGAGCGGGCGACACCGTCTGGCCCGGAGTCGTCACCATCATCCTGTCCTGGACCCTCATCGTCGGCGGCGGCTGGATCGCCAAGACGTTCGTCCCGCAAGCCTCGTCGTACGGGCCCTGGGCCGCCGCGAGCCTCTACATCTGCACCCTCTCGCTCTGCTTCCTCTTCCGGTTCCAGAGCGGCCACTGGAAGCGGATCAAAGTCATCGACCGCGCCGCCGACAGCCCCCCCACTCCAGAATCCACCGAGGGCGCGCACCCGGCCCTCGCCGCCGACATCGGCCCCGCCGGCGTCGCCATGGCCCCGGGCCTGGACATCCCCCAAGACGACCGGACCCCCTAAAGTCCATCCGCCCTCCTTGCTCAGAAAGCGAACGAACAGGCTTTCGCGTCGCACTCCCAATTCTCAAACCCCAAACCCCAACCCCAAACCCCAACCCCGAAACCCGCCCCCCGCCTCCCGGCTCCCCCGCTTGAGCCATCACCGCCGGTTCGGTAAACTACGTGGCTCCCCGCAGCCAGGCGTCCGCCGCCGCCGGGGAGCTCAGCACGCTCGGAGCCCGACATGCCCGCGAATCCGATGGACATCATCATCGGGGCCGGAGAGGTCTTCTCTGGAGACCCCGCCGCCTCGTCCCGCCACTTCGATGCCGCCGAGAGGGCCCGCCTCAACGGCGACCGCCTCCTCATGCTCACCGAGCTCCGCAAGGCCGCCAACGCCGACCCATCCAACACCGATGCCGCCTTCCGCCTCGCTTACGAGCTCGACCTCGCGGGCGAAGAGCACGAGTCCATCGCCCTCTACGAGCGCTGCTGCGAGCAGACCCCCGCTCCCATCAACGCCCTGATCAACCTCGCCATCCTCTACGAGGACAGCGGCGATGCGGCCCGCGCCGAAAAGTGCCTCCGCCAGGTCCTCGACACCGACCCCAACCACCCCCGCGCCCGCCTCTACATGCGCGATGTCCAGGCCGCTCGTGAGATGTTCATCGATGAAGAGCAGGACCGCGATGTCGCCAAGCGCAACGCCCTGCTCGACACCCCGGTCACCGATTTCGAGCTCTCGGTCCGCGCCCGCAACTGCCTCAAGAAGATGAACATCCGCACCCTGGGTGACCTGCTCCGCATCACCGAGGCCGAGCTGATGGCCTACAAGA
>JBIPMO010000306.1:0-3653 GCA_044369085.1 Phycisphaerales bacterium | reverse complement strand
GTTCGCCGCCGCGTCTTGCACCTGGTCTTCCGCGCAAAGAGAGACATGTACTGGTCCGCGAAGGCTCCTCCAGGCTCGAACGTGATGCGACTGCCCGTGATCCATAGCGTGCGCGACGTCGCGGAATACCAGTTGTGCTCCGGCTGCGGGGCCTGCGCTGCCTTCGCGCCTGAGTCGATCACGATGGTCGATGACCTCGACCACGGCCGCCGCCCGATCGTCGCGCCCGGCGGCGACGAGCCCGCCCGGCGTGCCCTGCGCGTCTGCCCCGGCATCGAACTTGCGCACGACGAAACGAGCACGGGCGACCTCATCGCCGCTCTCCGCGCTGGCTGGGGGCCCGTGCGCCGCGTCTGGGAAGGACACGCGGGCGACGCCGCCATCCGTCACGCCGGGTCGAGCGGCGGTGCGGCGAGCGCGCTGGCGCTCTGGTCGCTCGAGCGCGGCGGGATGCACGGGGTGATCCACGCCGCTGCGCGCCAGGACGCCCCCTATCTCAACGAGACCGTGATCAGCCGCACGCGCGATGAACTGCTGGCCCGCACCGGCTCGCGCTACGCCCCCGCCAGCCCTTGCGATGGCCTGGGCATGGCCGAAGCGGCGCCCGCGCCGTGCGTCTTCATCGGCAAACCCTGCGACGTCGCCGGCGCGGCCAAACTCGCCCGCGAGCGCCCCGCGCTCGCGCAGAAACTCGGCCTCACCATCGCCTTCTTCTGCGCCGGCGCCCCCTCGACACGCGGCACGCTCGATCTCATGAAGAAAGTCGGCGTGCCCGACCCGCGCACCATCACCGCGCTGCGCTACCGCGGCAACGGCTGGCCGGGCCGCTGGACCGTCCGCTGGACCGACGCCGCGGGCAACGAGCATGAGCGCTCGCTCACCTACGACGAATCGTGGGGTTTCCTGCAGAAGTACAGGCAGTGGCGCTGCTACATCTGCCCCGATCACACGGGCGAGTTCGCCGACGTCGCCGTGGGCGATCCCTGGCACACCGCGCCCAAGGAAGGCGAGGCCGGGCGCTCGCTGATCCTCGCCCGCACGGCCCGCGGCGAGCGAGCCATCGAAGCCGCCGCACGCGACGGCTACCTCGTCCTCGAACGCGAAGACGCCCAGCTCCTGCCGCGCAGCCAGCCCAACCTGCTGACCACACGCGGGCGACTCTGGGGGCAGCTGATGGCGCTGCGGATCAAGCACGTGCCCACGCCGCGCTACCGTGGGTTTAAGACGCTCAAGTGGTGGATCGGCCTCTCGCTTCGTGACAAGGCGCAGAGCACGCTGGGCACGGTCCGCCGCGTCACGCGTCGCGGGCTGCGCGATCGCGTGCCCGTCCGCGCTTTCACCGAAGCATCTCAGAAAGGGGCGGGCGCATGATCGCCGTCCTTGCCCAAGAGATGCGCGTGATCGAGAACTTCGGCGGCACGGCGTGGACCAACCACACCAACCTCCACCCGTTGGGGCTCGCGCTCACGATCGTCTGCGGGCTAGCGCTGCTGGCAATCCCCCGCCGCTTTGCGATCTGGCCCTTCATCATCATGGCGTGCATGGTCGCCCCCGCGCAGCGTCTGGTCATCGGCGGGATGGACTTCAGCCTGATGCGCCTCCTGGTGATCTTCGGCTTCCTGCGCGTTTTCCTGCGCCACGAGTTCCGCGGCATGCAGTGGCTGGCGCTCGACTATGTCATCCTCTACTTCCTCTTCCGCTGCATCATCCGCGACTGGCGCGACGTGATCCGCACGACGGTGGGCTTCGTCATCCTCAGCGTGCCCGTCGTGATCGCGTTCATCGTCGAGAACCGCACCGGCCGCAACGCCTTCGCGTTCTTCGGGGGCGTGCCCGAGATCACGGTCATGCGTGAGGGCCGCATGCGCTGCCAGGGTGCGTTCGCACACCCGATCATCGCGGGCTGCTTCTGGGCCAGCCTCCTGCCGCTCGCCGCAGCGCTGTGGTGGCAAGGCGCTGCCAACCGCATGTGGGCGATCCTCGGCTCGATCACCTTCGTCGGCATCGTGCTGCTCTCGGCCTCGAGCACCCCCGTCATGGGCGTGATCTTCGCGGTCTTCGGCGGCGCAATGTTCTTCGTCCGCTGGTGGATGAAGTACATCCTCGCCTTCGTTCTGCTGCTCTCCGTCGGGCTGCACTTCTCGATGAAGGCACCCATCTGGCACCTCATCTCGCGCATTACCATCGCCAAGGGCAATACCGGATACCACCGCTTCATGCTCATCGACAGTGCCATCCACCGCTTCAACGAGTGGGCCCTCTTCGGCACCCGCACCACCGCCCACTGGTTCTGGGGCGGGCAGGACGTCACCAACCAGTACCTCCTCGAGGGCGTTCGCGGCGGGTTCATCACCCTCGTGCTCTTCATCGCTACCATCTGGCTCTGCTTTCGCGCCACCGGTCGCATGTGGCGCGCCTGGAAGCACGACCGCGCGAAGGTCATCCTCGCGTGGGCCCTGGGCGTTTCGCTGTTCGTCCACTGCACGAACTTCATCGGCGTCTCGTACTTCGGGCAGGGCATCTTCGTGTGGTACCTTCTCCTGGCAATGATCGGTTCGCTGGACGAGATGACCCGCAAGGCCGTGCGCGAGAGCGCTACCAGTCTCCGCGCAAATATGGCTCGTGCTGCGATGAGCACCGTGCTGCGCCCCATCGCGCCCGTCGGGTCGCTCGCGCGAGGTACCGCTTGAGCGCGCCAGTGGTCTCCATCATCGTCGTCAGTTACAACACGCGTGAGATGACGCTGGCGTGCCTCCGCTCGGTCTTTGAGCAGACGCGCGATACGGCGTTCGAGCTCATCGTCATCGACAACGCATCGACCGACGGCTCCGCCGACGCGATCGAAGCCGAGTTTGCCGGGCGACTCCGCTTCGTCCGCTCGCGCGAGAACTTGGGCTTTGCCCGTGCCAACAACCAGTTGGCACGCCTCGCATCGGGTGAGTTCCTTCTGCTGCTCAACCCGGATACCGTTGTCCTCCGCGCCGCGATCGACCGCCTCGTCGCCTTTGCCCGCAGCCGCCCCGATGCGGGAATCTGGGGCGGGCGCACCCTCTTCGCGGACGGCTCGCTGAACGCCACCTCGTGCTGGTCGCGGCAGACGCTCTGGAGCGTGCTTTGCCGCGCGACCGGGCTCAGCGGCGTCTTCAGGAACTCGTCACTCTTCAACCCCGAGGCGCTCGGCGGGTGGCGACGCGATAGCGAGCGCGACGTCGACATCGTCACCGGTTGCTTCTTCCTCATCCGCCGGGATCTCTGGGAGAAGCTCGGCGGGTTCGACCCCGCCTTCTTCATGTACGGCGAGGAGGCGGACCTTTGCTTGAGGGCGCGGGCCCTCGGCGCACGCCCGCGCGTGACGCCAACCGCCGAGATCGTGCACCACGGCGGGGCTTCGGAATCCGTCAAGGCCGAAAAGCTCGTGCGTTTGCTCCGCGCCAAGTCACAGTTGATGCGCCGGCACTGGTCGCCCACCGCCGCGGCGCTGGGAGTGCGCGTTCTCTCGCTGTGGTGCCTGAATCACGCGACAGCATGGCGGCTCGCGCGGCTGCTGGGCCGCGGCGAACGAGCCGCCAGCACCGCCGCATTCTGGAGCGCGGGCTGGATGCGCCGCGGAGAATGGATGAACGAACCCGCCCCGCCCGCCCCCCCCGGCCCCG
>JBIPMO010000305.1:0-3675 GCA_044369085.1 Phycisphaerales bacterium | reverse complement strand
CGCGGCTCCTGCATCATTCACACCCATTCAAAGGCGGGCACGCAACCGCGCACCCACCCGGTCAGTAGCACGTCTCTTATCAGTTCCTTCACCCCGGGTTGCAACTCACCCCCGGGCGCTCGCCGGGCCTTCGGGCTGGCCCGGGCGGGGAGTGGCGCCAAGGGGAGCGCCCCGGCCCGCGAGTCCGTGTAACTTCATCCACGTTGGAACCATGCGCATGAACAACCACGGCATGCAGCCGCACGATTCCGACAACCGCGACCCACGCGGGGGCCCGCCGCGGCGACTGCTCGACCGCATCGTGCTCATGCGGCCGGGCGAGGCCGTCGCCGTGCTCTGTTCCGCCGCCTATTTCTTCTGCATCCTGCTCGCCTACTACCTGCTCCGCCCCATGCGTGATGAGTTCGGCATCCGTGGCGAGCTCGAAGACCTGCCCTGGCTCTGGACGGGCACCACCATCGCCATGCTCATCGCCGCGCCGGCCTTCGCGTGGCTCGTCTCGCGCTTCCCGCGCCGCACGTTTCTCCCGGCGACCTACCACTTCTTCGCCGCCAACCTGCTCGTCTTCTACGCCCTGCTGATGCTGATGCCCGAATCCGCGCACAAGAACATCGGCTACGCCTTCTACATCTGGCTCAGCGTGTTCAACCTCTTTGCCGTCAGCGTCTTCTGGGGCTTCATGGCCGACCTGTGGAGGCCCGAGCAAAGCAAGCGTCTCTTCGGTGCCATCGCAGTGGGGGGGACCTTGGGTGCCATCGCGGGCTCATCCATCCCCGCGCTCCTGGCCAAGCAGATTGGCAACACCGCGCACCTGCTCCTGCTCTCGGTCGTCATGCTCGAACTCGCCACCTTCTTCATCTGGAGGTTGACGAGCGGCATGTCGCGCGATGGTTCGCAGCGGGCGGCCACACCCGAGCCCACCACGAACATCTGGGCCGGCTTCACCCTTCTGGCCCGCTCCCCCTACCTGATGGCCATGGCCCTCTACATGCTCATCTACACCGTCACCAGCACGTTCCTGTACTTCGAGCAGGCCCGCATCGTCAAAGCCACCTTCACCGATTCCGCGGCCCGCACCGCCGCGTTCGCCCAGGTCGACCTCGCCACCAATATCCTCACCCTGCTCACCCAGGTGTTCCTGACGGGCCGCATCGTCAAGAAGCTCGGCGTCGTCGCGGGCCTGTGCATCGTTCCAATCGTCAGCATCCTCGGCTTCGCGGCCCTTTGGATCGCCCCGCACGCTGGCTGGCCCGTCTTCGCCGCCTTCGCCGTGGTTCAGGTGACACGCCGCTCGGCCCACTACGCGCTCGACCGCCCATCGCGCGAGATCCTCTACACACCGCTCGGGCCCGATGAAAAGTACAAGGCCAAGTCTTTTATCGACACCTTCATCTACCGCGGCGGCGACCTCCTCGGAGCCTGGGCGAGCGCCATCAAAGGCGTCGCGGCCACCGTTGAGATCACCGCCATCGCCCTCAGCGGGCTGGCGATCGTCACCGCGTTCTTCCTCGCCTCGCGCAACATGCGCATCCTGACCCAGAAGGGTCAATGAATCGTCGAGCGATCGATCCGATCGCCGCCGTGATCGACCGCTCACGCGACGAGGCTCACTTCACAGGCTTGAACCGGACCCCGAGCTCGCTGAACAGGAACGCGTAGATATCCGTCTGCTGCGCGATCTGCTCGCTCAGCGATGTGTCGAGCCCGTGACCGCTGTCGGCGCTCGTCCGCAGCAGCACCTTGCCTTCCGGGCTCGCCGCCTGCAGCCGAGCGGTCATCTTGCGGCTGTGCATCGGGTCGACGCGCGGATCGTTCGCCCCCGTAAGGAACAGGATGCTCGGGTACTTGGTCCCGTCCTTGACCCGGTGGTACGGCGAATACGCGTACATCGCCGCGAACTGCGCCGCGTCCGTCACCGTCCCGAACTCGGGAACATTGAACGCCCCGTTGGGCGACAGCTCCACCCGCAGCATGTCGTAGATCCCCACGGACGACACCACCGCCTTCATCAGCGATGGGTTCTGCGTGAACGTCGCCCCCATCAGCAGCCCGCCGTTGGAACCCCCGATGATCCCGAGCCGCTCGGAGGATGTGTACTTCCTTTCGATCAGGTGCCCGGCCGCCGCCGCGAAGTCATCGAAAACGTGCTGCTTGTTGAGCAGGTTCCCGCCCAGGTGCCACTCCTCGCCGTACTCGCCGCCCCCGCGGATGTTCGCCACCGCGAAGATCACCCCCTGCTCGAGCATCACGCGCCGCACCGCCGAGAAACCGGGCGTGATGTTCACCCCGTACCCGCCGTACCCGTTGAGCACCAGAGCGTTCGACCCGTCGAGCTTCGCGCCCCTGGGCTTGATGATGTTCACGGGCACCTTCGTCCCGTCCTTGCTCGTCGCGAACTCGCGCACCACCTCGCAGTCATCAAAGTTCACGATCGGGTTCGTCGCCAGCCCGGTGCGCTCCGTCTTCCCGGTCGCCGGGTCAAACCGGTACCACGCCGCGGGCTTCACGAACGACACGTTGTTGAACAGGAGCGCATCGCCCACCGTTGTCAGCCCGTTCACCGTTGACACCGGCAGTTGCTCCGGCGCTTTGGCGGGCTTGCCATCCAGCGTGAACGCCCGGACCTCCGACGGGCCGCCCGTCTGATAGGTCAGGAACAGCCGGTCCTTCGTCACCGCCACCGTCGCTGGCTCATCCAGAAACGAGGTCACCAGCGAATCCGTCGCCTGCCCCACGACCACCGTCGCCAGCTCCAGCCGCATGTTCGCATCGATCGGCAGTGACATCACCTGCCCCCGAGGCGCATCGGCAAACGAGATCATGTACAGGTCGTCCCAGCCGCCGAAGAACGCCTGCTTCACCCCGTCATCGAACCCCGAGATCTTCCGCCAGAACCCCTCGCGAGAACGGTAGAACACGCTGAACTTCCCGCCATCGCCGAGCTGCACCGTCGCGATCGCCCGCCCCTTCGTCGCGTCAGACTCCAGAACGATCTCGGCGATCTTGGGGAAGTCGTTCCCGAACTCGTACGAGTCGAGTTCCGGCTTGCCCACCGTGTACTTGTGGATCTGCACGAAGAAGTTCAGGTCATCGCCCGTCTTCTCCCCCTCCCGCGGATACCGCGTGTACAGGAACTGCGTGTCGTCGAGCCACGCCACCGATCCGCCCGCCGTTCCACCCTGCACGCGAGCGATCGGCTTGTCGATCTCCTCCCCCGTCGCCGCGTCGAACATGTGCAGATCGCCCGACTCGCTCCCTCCCTCGGAGATCGAGACGGCCACCGTCTTCCCATCCGGCGAGGGCACGAACCAGTCGATCGCCGTCGTCCCCTTCTCATTCCGCTTGTTCGGATCGACGAGCACCCGCTCCTTGCCGGAAGAAAGGTCGCCATCGAACGCCACGAGGAAGGGCTGCTGCTTCGGCGGCTGCCGCTTCATCGCGAACACGCGCCCGCCGTGCGAGGCCACATCAAAGTACGTCTCCACCGGCGCCGAGAGGATCTCGCCGATCCGCGCACGCACCCCCGCCGCGTCGGGCAGCGCATCGAGCACCGATCGCGCGTGCGCGTTCTGCCCCTCCGACCACGCCTTTACCTCGGCGCTGGACCAGTCCTCGAGCCACTGATAGTCATCCGCCACCTGCGTCCCGTGATAGTTGTTGATCACCGGCTTCTTC
>JBIPMO010000304.1:0-3681 GCA_044369085.1 Phycisphaerales bacterium | reverse complement strand
GCCGCCTCGACCCCCGGCACCCCGCTGTACAGCAGCGTCACGTAGATGTCCCCGTTCGTCGGGTCCACCGCGATGTCACCGAGCCCCTGCTCGCCCGAACCCGGGAAGTTCCCCGTCGGGTTGTAGTTCAGCAGCCCCGTCGCATAGTCCGACACCACCCCGCCGCGCCGCACCACCTTGATCCCGCCGTACAACTCCGCCACGTAATACAGCGGCGCATCCGGGCCCGCCCCGGGGCTCGGCACAAAATCGATGTTCACGGGCAGCTGAAACCCGCTCGCCACGATCTCCGCCCGGAAGTCCGAAGCCGTCGTCCACGGCACCGGCGCGCCCCTAGCCAGCATCGAGAAGTCCGGCTCGGCCTGCCCGGACATGAACTCGTACGTCGATCCGTTGGATGACACCCAGAACAAACGGCTCTGCCCCGCCCCAAGGCTGATCGCGGGCAGGAAGATCTCCAGGCCCGACCCGTCATCCTCCGTGAACGCGATGTTCGCCTCCGGCAGGTCCACACCCACCGACCCCGCCGACACCACCACGCGCACATCCCCGTGGTCGCTCAGCGATGGCGGATTGCTCACCACCGTCCCACCCGTCGATCCGCTGAACACCAGCGCGCTCCCCACCCCGAAGGCCTCCACCGTCACCGAAGGCGCCGGCGACCCCTGCCCCAGAACGATCGGGCCCGAATCCGATGCCCGCACGAACGTCGGGCCGGGCACCACCAGCACATCCTGAACCTCCATCGGGAACACCTGCGACAGCGTCCCCGTTGTGAACTGACGCACCCCGTACGCGCTCCATTCCGAAGCCGGGGTGTTGCTGCTGTCGCGGAAGCGCACGCGCAGCTCGTACACCCTCTCTGGCAGCAGCGCGCGCCGCCCAGCCAGCGAGTTCTCGAACACCCCATCACCCAGGTGCGTGTGCAGGCGCTCGATCCCACCGATGCACGAGGTCACCCAGACGCGCTCCACCGGGCTCAACGACCAGATCTCCCAGTCGGTGCACCGGTGCGTATCCCCCGGGTTCGGATCGACAAACGGATCCGTCTCCATGTGAACATCGCCGGGGTTCACGATCCGGCCCACCTGCGGCTCGGTGATCGTCGGCGCCAGCGGCGGCTGGTTCTGGGCCAGGCACGGGGCGCAGACCACCGCCAACACCCCGGCGCACACCGCGCCGCGAATCAACATCGTTCCAGCCATGAGGCTCTCTCCCTGTGTAGTGAAGGCCCGCCACCGCCGCCCGCGCTCAGTTGCACACCGCGCCGAAGTTCGCCAGCACCGAGGTGATATCCGAGAAGTTCACCGTCAGATCGTAGTTCGCATCACCCGCCCCCAGCGTCCCCGGCGCGTACATCGTCCCGAAGTTCGCCAGCACCGCCGTAATGTCCGAGAACGAAACCACCCCATCCGTGTCCGCGTTCCCGCCGCAGGCCAGCCGCGGGCCGACCAGCACGCCGTCGAACACCGATGTGTTGATCGCCCCGTTGTTGTACGCCGAGTTCGCCAGGCCAAAGAACGTGCTCAGCGTCCCCGTGTTCACCACCGCATCGCTCAGCGTGATCCAGTTCGTCCCGTTCGTCGAGTAGTACCCACGCACGAAGTTCCCGTTGATCCGCTCGATCCGCACCCACACCGGCAGCCCGACCCCGGGCACGCTCGCGTTCAGCCCCGTCCCGCCGAACGAACCCGACCGCGATGTCATCACCACCTCGCCCGATGCCGTCACCCCGACAAACGCGTTGGCGATGCACCCGTTGCTCAGGTCCTGCCGGAACATCACCCCCGCACGAGCGTTCGCGTTCGTGTTCGAAACGCTCGTCACCCGCGCGATGATGTTCGTGTTCACCACCGCCCCCAGCGGCACATACGCGAAGTGGAACCCATCGCACCCCGCCGCCGGGAACCCATCGATCCTGCTCCCCGACCCGTTCAGCGTGAAACGGTTCGGGCTCGCGTACTCCGCCCACCCGAACGCCCCGGCATCCCCCTGGTCGGTGTTGTCCCAGGGCAGCGGCAGCGGGTCGTACACGTTCACCGTCATCTCATCAAACCGCGTCTCCACCCCATCGCCGATCGTCAGCCGCAGCACGTAGGCGCCCGCCGCGCTGAACGTCGCCGTCGACCGCGGGTCCGCCGCGTTCGAGAAGCTCACGCTCCCGCCCGAAGGCGCGCTCCGCACCGTCCACGCGATCGTCGGCGAGCCGAACGGCTGCCCATCGTCCACCGCCTGCCCGTTGAGCTGCGCGGTGTACGAAACATCCTGCACCGACTGATCAATGCTCGCCGTCACGTTCGGCGGGTAGTTCGCGTACCCACGGCCCGCATCAAACAGATCGTTCACCTCCGCGTGCGAGATCGGCCGCGAGTACACCCGCACATCATCCATCAGCCCGTTGTAGTACCGCGAGGCCGATGCCGGGCGGCCCAGCCGCGTCACGATCTGCCACGTGATGTTGCTCCACGCAACCTTGCTCGCCGATGCCGTCCGCTGACCGTCCACGTACAGGTCCGCAAACCCGTTCAGGTCCCACGTCGCCACGATGTGGTGCCAGGCGTTGTCGTTCAGCGGCCGGCCCGAGTTCAGGTTCAGGTCGTTCGCCCCCCCCTCGATGAACAGCGATACCGAATCGTCGGCGTTGAAGTTCAGGTGCATCTCAAGGTCGGGCCCGCCCCCGTTCGCCTGCGCGTTCCCGCTGACGTTGGCGTAAAAGAGCATGCCGAGATCCGTGAAGTCGTGCGCTGTCCGCGCCCACAGCGACAGGCTCCCCTGCCCCGTACCGCCGCGGTTGTTGGGCAGGTTCACAAAGTCATCCACCCCGTCAAACGACAGCCCGTTCCCGATCTGACCGCTCACCCACGCCGGCCCGTTGTTCGCCGTCCCGCTCGGCCCGCCCGCAACATCAGGCACCGCCGTCCCGCTCGATTGGTCCAGCGGATAGTGCGAGAACGGCCCGCTCCCCGCCACGGGCACGTTCGTGTTGTCCGCCGCATAGAACGCCACCCGCGGGCCAATGAAGAACCCAACACGACCGGGCACCTCGTAGTGGAAGATTCGCCGCAGCACCCCCGCCCGCGTCTCCTCCGCGAACACCCGGTGGAACGCATCCGACGCGTACGCCGACCCCCCGATGATCGCGCTCACCCGGCTGTCCGTCGTCTTGATCAGCGGCTGATCCAGCGGCAGTGTGTTCACCGGATAAACGTTGCCCCCGATCAACTCCGTCGCCCCACCGTTCAGCGTGACCAGCGGCGTGCCGGGCTTCTCGGTCTTCAGACCAAGAATCCACACCGTCGCCCCGTTGTTGGTCACCTTCACACCCTCGTTCTCAGGGTTGAGCTGCCGGAAGTACGCCGTGTGCCCCCCGCTCACCACCCACGCCCCGCTCACCACATCCTCAACAAACGTCGTCCCGAGCCCCGAAAGCACCGTCTCCCCGACCTCGCAGTTCCGCACCACCAGCGTCCGCGATGACGGGTTCTCGATCGCCCGCGTCACGCTCCCCGCATCAAACCCCGCCCGCTCCACCACCGTGACGGCCGCCCCGCTCGTCCCGAGCGTGAACATCGCCGCGTTGCTCCCGCGCAGCGGCGCAACCGCCGCGATCTGCGACTGCGTCAGGAAAAGCCTCCGCACATTCCCCCGCAGCACCACCGTGTTCCCGAGCACATACCGCCC
>JBIPMO010000303.1:0-3683 GCA_044369085.1 Phycisphaerales bacterium | reverse complement strand
CGATGAGGTCTGCGGGGTGAGCGCGATCTCGGGCACGAGCACGATCGCCGGGCCGCGATCAATCCCCGCGGCCAGAGCGCGGAGATACACCTCGGTTTTGCCCGACCCGGTCACGCCGTGAAGCAAGAATCCGCGGAAGGTCCCCATGGCCGCCGCGATGCGGTCCACCGCTCGCTCTTGATCAGCGGTCAAGGCGAGCGGCACATCGCGCTCGGGCTGAAGCCCCCAACCACCCCCCTCGCCGCGAACACGAACCGAGTCCGACTCAACCACTTTCAGCAGGCCAGACTTGACCAGCCTTCCGAGCGGAGCGGTCGATTTGAGAGCGAGCCTCGCGGCAAGCTCGCGAGGAACGACCGGGAAGGTTCCTTGGGGCAGTTCTTGGATGGCGGTCCACGCCTGTTGAGCGCTGGGCGGCAACTTCTGCGCGATCTCGGTGTCGGCGATCACAACCCCCCGGTCCAGCAGCCGCACTGAGATCTGGCCGATTTGCTTCTTCACGGCGGCCGGCACGATCGCCCCGAGCACCATCCCGATCGGCGTGCAGTAGTAGCCGCTGATCCACGTCGCCAGTCGGACCAGAGCGGGTGTGAGCCTGGGGGACTTGCCCCCGGTTTCCCCACCACCCTCGATGGCCCCGCCACGGGTCGCCCTGCCGAGCAAGGGTTTGATACGCGCGGGGTCAAGGGCCGGCGAAACCGCGGCCGGAGACCCCCCAGGATCGCCTGTTGAGCCCGCGGCCCCGGCCGGGAAGACATCGATGACATAGCCCTCGGTCGGCTTGTCACCCCGACCCAAGGGGGCGCGGACCCGTTCGCCGGGCTGCAGATCGCTGATCGAGGCGGGGACGGCGTAGGTCAGGCCCTCGGTCTGGTCGATCCCCCGCTCAAGAACCACCCGGGCCCAAAGGCCAGACAGGGCAACCTCTCGCTCGAATAGTCCGCGGGCCATGGATGGGTGAGACTATCCGCCCGGAAGTCGCCTCGACGGGATCCCCGGAGCGACGAGCGTCGAAAGGGCTACCTCCCCAAGCGGCGGCGGCGTGATCCCGGTGCTCGGGTTCACCTCCCGGAACCGAAGGTCGGTTGCGGCGTCGATATGGGGTCGGGTATGTTCGGCCCGTTCGGTGTGCGGGGGCGGTCTGGCATGCGGAGTCGATCCGCGGCGGGCCGCTTCCATCTGGTGGCCTGTCTCACATCTCGCCAGCTTCCCTGGTGCTCGGAGGTTCTCGGCATGCGCAGCACGGTCAAGCGGTCCGCTCACGGTCCGGCGAAGTTGGGTCTTCGCGCGTGGATGGTGGTGGCGGCCGCAACGCTCGGTGTTTCGGTCAGCCCGCTCCTCGCCGCCGAGGGTGCTACCGTCGACTCTGCCGCCCAGTTGCTGGAGCAGGGGCGCGTGGTCGAGGCCAAGGCACTCCTCGTCTCGCTGCGCAAGAGCGTGGGCGACGGGGCCGATCGCGACCGGATCGTTGAACTGATCGCCGCGGCCGACCGCAGGCTGCGGTTCATGGACGAGGCCGAGCTCTCGCTCCAGAAGGCCGAAGTGGCCGTGAACGAGGGCGAGCTGCGTGTCGCCGAGAATCAGGCGAACGCCGTCAAACGCTCCAAGAAGTCGACCGATGCTCAGAAGTCCCGCGCCGATGAACTGATCGCCCGGGCCCAGCAGACCCGCCAGGAGCTGGAGCAGACCGCCCCATCGACGCTCGCACAGGCCATCAGCGATTTCAACGCCGGCCGCTACCCGGAGGCCAAGGCGGGCTTCGCGAGCCTGATGCGGACCGGTGTCGCCCTCAATCAGGACCAACTCGCCGAGCTGAACAAGCATCAGGACCGCATTTACGAGCTTGAGCGCCAGAACGGCCGCTCGTTCGATGCCCAGGTCATCCCGATGAGCGTCATGGGCGGAGCGACCCGCGCTGTCGCAGCGGCGGCCCCCGCGATCCCGCAAGACGGGGCCTCAGGCGAGCCGGCCGCGGCCCCCGCGCCGGCCGGTGATTCCCTGTTCGACCAGGCCCGGCGGTTCGATGCCGAGCGTCTGATGCTCGAAGCCGAAGAGGCCTACAAGGCCGGGCGCTACAACGACGCCGTCCAGAAACTGACCGAAGTCACGACGGTCTTCTCGACCTCGCTGACGGCCGAAGAGGCCCAGAAGGCGAGCGATCGTCTCGCGGAGGCCAAGGCCCTGCTCGGTGCGGGCGGCGATGCTGCCGACACGGTCGTCCGCCAGCGCACGATCATGGCCGAGGAGGCCACGGCCGTCTTCGACAACCTGATCACCGAGGCCAACGCGGCTCTGGGCCGGGGCGATGTGCAGTCGGCCCGCAACCTCGCGGCCCAGGCTCGCCTCACCTGGAACAACGCCCAGGCCAACGGCGTGTTCTCGGATGAGCAGTACCGCGCCCGCCTCGCCGAGGTCGATGGCCTGCTCAAGAAGATCGATACCACCTCCGAGCAGATCGCTCGCGATGAGGTCAGCCGGCGCCAGTCCGAGCTGCGCTCCGAAGAGTCCCGCACCCGCCAGCAGCAGCAGGAAGAGCGGGCCACCCGCATCCGCGAGAACCTCGACCGTCTGCGCACGTTGCAGGCCGAGCAGAAGTACGAGGAGGCGCTGCAGGTCGTCGATCAGGTTCTTTTCCTGGATCCGACCAATCCCGCGGCTCTGCTCCTGAAGGATGTGCTCCGCGACGTGGTGCTCTACCGCGAGGTCGAGAAAACCCGCCGCGAACGGGCCTTGTCCTACGGCAAGGAGTTCAGCGAGCTCGAGAAATCGCTGATCGTCCCCGACCAGATCATGTCCTACCCGCCGGACTGGCCCGAGCTCTCGTTCCGCCGCGGCGAGGTGCAGTCGTTCGTCGAGAGCGATGCCGACCGCAAGGTGCTGGCAACCCTCGAAACCCGCCGCATCCCCGCCTCCTTCCGCGACAACACCCTGGAGGACATCGTCACCTTCGTGGCGACCGTCACCAACTTGAATGTCGATGTCGATTGGGACTCGCTCTCGGCGATCGGCATCGAGCGCGACAAGCAGATCACCCTCGAGCTCCGCGAGGTCCCCGCCCGCGTCGTGCTCGACCGCGTCCTCGAGAAGGCCCAGCCCGACCAGTTCAGCCGGGCCGGCTGGGCCGTCAACGATGGTGTGCTCGTCGTCGCGGCCGAAGAGGCTCTTCGCCGCAACAAGTTCATCGTGATCTACGACATCCGCGACCTGCTCTTCCAGATCCCCGACTTCGCCAACGCCCCCGAGCTCGACCTCGACCAGGTGCTGAACCAGGCGGGCCAGCAGGGCGGCGGCGGCGGCGGCGGCTCCGTCTTCGGTGACACCGAGGACGGCCCCCTCGGCGGCCCCAGCGAGGAGGAGCTCACCGACCAGATCCTCGAGATCATCCAGACCAACGTCGATTTCCAGGGCTGGCGCGACAACGGCGGCGATACCGGCGTGGTCCAGGTCCTCAACGGCAACCTGATCATCACCAACACCGCCAGAAACCACCGCGACATCCAGTCGCTGCTCACGCAGCTCCGCGAAATCCGGTCGGTCCAGATCAACGTCGAATCGCGCTTCCTCACCGTGTCGTCGGACTTCTTCGAGCAGATCGGCTTCGACCTCGATGTCTTCTTCAACGCCGAGAACGATCAGGTCAAGGCGGCCGAGCGTCAGGTGCGGGCCTTCTCCGGCCTGGGCAG
>JBIPMO010000302.1:0-3687 GCA_044369085.1 Phycisphaerales bacterium | reverse complement strand
ATCGTCGGCGAGATTGTTGTCCTGATAGCGCTCGACCTCGGCGATCACGCGGCCGCACATCGCCCGGGCATCGTCGCGGTCGGCGAGCGCAAGGAGATCGCGGATGCGTGGGTCGCCGAAGAGCTCGCCGCCCGGGGCCCTGGCCTCGCTGACACCGTCGGTGTAGGCGAGGATCGAGTCGCCCGGGCGCAGATCAACCGCGTGCTCGGTGTAGATGGACCCCTCGACAATCCCGAGCACCAGCCCCGTATCGCCCTCGATCGCTCGCGGCTCGGCGTTGGATGTGACGAGCATCGGCGGTGGGTGGCCGGCGCTCGACCAGCGCAGCACGCCCGTCGATGGAGCGTACATGCCGACCCACGCGGTGACGAAGAGCCCGCTCTCGTTGTCGCGCGACAGGGCATCGTTGACGCGCGTGAGCACGCCCGCGGGCCCGACGCCCCCGAGCCCGACGTTCCGCACGAGCGTGCGCGTCACCGCCATGAGCATCGATGCGGGGACACCCTTGCCCGAAACATCCGCGATGACCAGCAAGAGCTCATCGGGGGTGATGAAGAGAAAGTCAAAGAAGTCGCCCGCAACGTGCCGGGCCGGGAGGTTCGCCGCGTGAAGCTCGAACTCCGGGCGGTCAGGAAATGGCGGGAACGTGCGCGGCAGCAGTGATTCCTGGATCCCCCGGGCGACGCGCAGGTCGGATTCGACCGCCTCGCGAGCCGCGGTCTGATGCTTGATCTCCTCGATCTGCTCGCGCAGCCGCGCGGTCATGGCGTTGAAGCCATCGCCCAGGGTCTGGAGCTCGTCGCGCGTCGTTATATCGGCACGGGCGTTCATGTCGCCTTTGCCCAGCGAGTCCATCGCGCCGGCGAGGACAGGCACCGGCCGCGTCAGGCGGAACGAGAGCAGCAGGATGATGCCCGCGACCGCGATCACGATGGCGATCGTGAAGGCGGCCCGCTGACGGAGCTCGGCGTAGACGGGCTCAAGAACGAGAGAACGATCGATGGCCGCGCCGTACGACCACCCTGACTGGCGGATCGGCACGTACGCGATGTACTGCGGCGGATCGTCAGGAATCTCGGTGCACAGCATCACCCCGCGGCGACCCGCGAGCATCTCCTGGGCCAGCACTTCGAGCTCGTGGCAATCGACCATCTTGGCGAGGTCGAGCAGCGTCATCTTGCCGATGAGTTCTGGGTTGTCCAGAGCGATGATCAGGCCCTTCCTGCTCACCAGCCCGAAGCCGCGGTAGCCCGGGAGTCGGACGGGCTCCGGCTCTTGCTGCAGCGTGGCGAGCATGATGTCCGCGGTGACGACCCCCACGCACCGACCATCGCGGATGATCGGTTCGGCGTAGGTGCTCATCATCACCTCGCCACCGCCGCGGTCGAAGTAGGGCTCGGTCCAGACCGGCTCGAGCTTGTCGCGCGGGGTCGAATACCACTCGTGCGTTCCGTCCCGGTAGTCATAGGACGCGGCGAGGTCCTTCTGCGAGACACCCTTGGCGGCGCGGTAGAGATACGGCGCGAAGCGCTCGGCCCCGTTGACGATCCCGGGCTCGAACGCCGCCGTCGTCCCGAAGATCAGCGGATCGCGCTCGATCATCGCGCTAAGCATTGTCTTGATCCGTTCGGGGTCGGGGTCCGGATCATCCGACAGGTAACCGGCGATCGAGCGCGTCGCCTCGGCGATACGCTCAAGCCTCGTCTCGAAACGGCTCGCCTGCAACGAAGCCGCAAAGAGGATGACCTCCTTCGACTGCGCGATCGCCGCCTCCGCAACCCGCCGGTAGTTGACCGTCAGGTTGATCGACAGCCCGATGATCAGCGGGATCAGCGCGGCAAGAGCGAGTTTCCAGCGGATCGAGAGTGTCATCGGGGTTGTTGGGGGTCTGGCCAGGCCGCGTTCACGCGCCGGCGGCTTCGATCAGGATCGGTGTCGATTGTTGCAGAGTCCGGTGCACCGGGCACCGCGACGCGATGTCAAGCAGCCGAGCCCGCTGCTCGCGGTCGAGCGGGCCATCGAGCGTCAGGATCAGCCGAACGCGCTCCAACGGCGAGCCCTCGCGCCGGGTCGGCTCGGCGACCAGCATCGCGCCGGTCAACGGCCAGCCCTTGCGCGCGGCGTACATGCGGATGGTCATGAGAACACAGGACGTCAGCGCGGCGAGCAGCAGGTCGAACGGGCCCGGGCCCGTCCCCGTCCCGCCGTGGTCCGTGGCCATGTCGGCCACGAGCGCGTGCGGGCCCGCTTCCACGCGCGTCGCGTACGAATCGCCCGAGATCCGGGCGGTGACCACTCCGGCTGGTGACTCGTTGGACATGCCGTCAGGGTACCTGTTTGACAGTGAAAGTGGGGGGCGTGGCTTTCGCCGGTTCCCATACAGTGCGGGCATGAGCGGATCGGTCCACGCCCAGAGCATTCCCGTGCTCCATCTCGCCACGGTCGACTCCACCATGCTGGAGGCTCGCCGGCGGATCGCATCGGGCGCTGTGCTCGGCCCGTTCATGATCCGATCGGATGAGCAGTCGGGCGGCTACGGGCGTCACGGGCGCGCCTGGCACAGCCCGCGCGGGGGCATCTGGGCCACGCTCGCCTGGCCGATGGATGACCGGATGGATGATCGCGCGCTCGGGCTGCGCATCGGCGTGGCGGCGTGCCGACTCATCGAGGAGCTGCTCGGCAGCGCCGCGGACATCCGGCTCAAGTGGCCCAACGATGTGCTCGTCGGCGGCAGCAAGATCTGCGGTGTCCTGTGCGAGCGTGTCAGCGAGCGCAGCGCACCCTGGCTGCTCGTCGGTGTGGGCATCAATGCCAACAACGAGCCGGCGACCCTGCCCACCGGGTTGCGGCGGCCCGCCACGTCGCTCGCGCTCGAAACGCACCGCGAGTCCGATGTCGGCGAGGTTGCGCGACGACTGGTCCATCACCTCGGCGAAGCGCTGTGCCGACCGCTCAGCGAGGACACACTGCGATGGGCCGCGGCTCGCCTGTGGCAGCTCGATCAACCGATCCGGGCGACGACCAGCCAGGCGGGTCAGATCGTCGAGGGCAAGCTCAGCGGGCTATCCGCTGATGGCCGGCTGGTCATCGAGACCCCAAGCGGGCGGGTGATCCTTCCCGAGGGGTCGGAACTGCTGAGCTGACCGGGCCCGCCCGGCCCCGGTCGCGGCAGTGCCGCCGCTTCAGGCCCGGCGTTCAATGTGTAGAGTCTGGCGAGCAAGGCATGTCCATTCCTCCCGTCATCCTGCCCGACCCGCCCGCGGCTCCCGAGCCAATGGGGCTGATCGCCGCGGGCGGCAGGCTGCCGATCCTGGTCGCTCAGGGCATGCGAGCGGCGGGCCATCCGGTGTACGCCCTTGGCCTGCGCGGTCAGTACGACGCGGAACTCCGCCCGCTCTGCGACCGCTTCGCCGATGCGGGGGTGACGAAGCTGGGCTCCTGGGGCCGCGGGCTCCGTCGCATGGGGGTTCGCTACGCTGTCATGGTCGGTCGCGTCGACAAAGCGAAGATGCTCCACTCGGTGTGGGAGATCGTGCGCAGCCTGCCCGATGCCCGGGCCCTGCGGATCTACTTCCGGATGCGTGCGGACAAGCGGTCGCACCTGATCCTCGCGGCGATCGCCGACGAACTGGCCAAGGACGGAGTGCTCCTCATCGATTCCACCTCGCACATCACCGAGCACCTGGC
>JBIPMO010000108.1:0-9217 GCA_044369085.1 Phycisphaerales bacterium | reverse complement strand
CCACACGCAGCACGCCGCGCGCTGACGCCAACGCCCTCGTCCCCGCAGCCTCAGCACGAGCACGCACCCCGCACCGCCCCAGCACCTCGATCACCCGAGCAACACGCACATCACCTTCACCACCCACGCACCGCCGCAGAATCCCGGCCTGCTGCCCGAGTCGCGCTGAATCTCCGCCGACGAGCGAATCCAGCAGACAATCCAGATCGCCCGTGTCCATCGCCCCGCGACCGCCCAGTGCAGCCTCGCACGATTGCGCTGCCGCTTCATTCGCCGCCGAGTCCTGTCCATCCAAACTCAGCATCCGCTCGCGATCCTCATCAACTCCATCCGCCCCCTCGCCGCGCCACAGCCACGCGCACGGCAGCCACAGTGGCCACGGATGCGGATGCAGGATTGCCGTCGCACGCCCCGCCAGCATCGCCTCAAGTGCCAGCGTCGATGCCGTCGTCAGCACCGCCCGCGCACCGACCAGGCTCGCCAGCAGCGGCTCGCGATCGACCTCAACCCCGATTGCCGCCGCGATATCGCTCGCGATCCGCCACCGCACCGCGACCCCGCGCCGCCGCGCTGTCTCCCGCACCCGCTCCAGCGAAGCCAGCACCCGCCGCCGCCCGCCGGGCGTGAACGCGGGCTGATTCGCCGTCGCCACCAGCAGATAGCCCTCTTCGTGCGGAGCCAGAGCTCGCTCGACCGCCCGCGCAAACGCCGTCAACCGAGGCAGCCCCGTCGCCACCGCCCGATTGCCCAGCGCCTGCAGGATCGCCCGGTCATGCACGCCCGCCGCCAGCACCACATCCCCCGGTGCAGGCCGCAAAAACCCGTTCCCCGCTCGCGAGTTCAGGAACGTGTTGGCGTACTCCAGCACGCCATCCATCAGCAGAGCCAGCGGCTTCCCCGCCCGCCGCGCTGCGTGAACCACACCGACCGAGTGCGCTTCAACTCCATCCGCGTGTACCAGCACATCCGCCGGCGCCGCTGCCTCGGGCGTCACCCGTCCCGGCACCGGCCCGAGGAAGCACTCCAGGTTCCAATCCACACCCCGCGATTCCAACGCCTCCGAAACCCCCTCGAAATGGTGCATCGTCTCGAACGACGCGAGCATCAGCGCACGCCGGTCATCCTTGCACGAGCGGGTTGGGGAACTTAGAAACGTCACGCATTCGCCTCACCGTCGAGCATCGGCCGCAGCCGGGCCGCCGCGCACCATCCAGAGCGGCACTTCGCCGCCTCAGATATCGGCATGGGGCATCCCGCCGCGCCATGATCGGCAGCCCCCCATCCAAGGGCACGACCTCCTTCTGCCTATCCTCACCCCCATGCCCGCGCATCGCTACGACCTGATCGCTCTGGACCTCGACGGCACGCTCTTCGGCACCGATGGACGCGTCTCGCCCGCGAGCGCTGCCGCCGTCGACCGGGCCCGCGCTGCGGGCATCGAGGTGGTCATCTGCACCGGCCGGGCCATGGTCGAGAGCGGGACGGCCATCCGGGCCATCCGCGCCGATGTCCCCGCGGCGGGCCGAACGGTCGCCCCCATGGTCTGTGCTGGCGGAGCGATGCTCTGCGACCTGGCCTCGCGCCGCACCATGCACCGCTGGGCCATGCGCACCGAACTGGTCGCTCGCCTGTGCGATCACTTTGCGAAGCGCTCCCGAGCCCCGCTGATCCTCAAGGACCGCGATGCCGCGGGCTTTGACTACCTCGTCATCAACACCGGGCCCATCGAGCCGCCCACCCAGTGGTGGTTCAGCGTCATGGATGTCGAGGTCAAGTTCATCGACCGCATCGAGGATGATCCGCACCCCGAGCACACCGTCCGCGTCGGCTTCGCCGCCATCGCCGACCAGATGCGTGACTTGGCCGCGAGCGTCCACGCCGAGTTCGGGAAAGAGACGCTGACGCAGCACTTCTCCGCCGTCGCGGGTTCGCTGAAGGATGGCCCCATCGGCGTGAAGGATGAGTCGATCCACCTGCTCGAGGTCTTTGACCCCCAGGTGAACAAGTGGAGCGCCATCCACCGCCTCGCGCTCGGGCAGGGCATCCCGCGTGAGCGCATCGCCGCCATCGGCGATGAGGTCAACGATGTCGCCATGATCGAGGGGGCCGGGCTGGGCATCGCCATGGGCAACGCCGTCGATGCCGTGAAGAATGTCGCCGATGCTCACACGAGGTCGAACGCTGATGACGGCGTGGCTCACGCCATCGACATGATCCTGGCCGGGGAGTGGTGAGCCGAGCCCCATGCGCGGCGGGGCCGATGCCTCATCGCGATGCCCGCTCGTTGCCTGCATCACCCGCATCGATGTAGACATCGACGAGCTGCCCGACGTACGCGGGCAGGGCCTCGCGCGGGAAGGCGTAGAGCACCTGGAGCACGCGGGTGTCGATCCGCTCGGCGGACGAGCCGGTCAGCGACTTCTTGGGCACGACGAGCGGCTCGAAGCGGACAAAGGTCAGGTCGGCTCGCATCTGCGAGTGCCCGCGGAGCGAGGCCACGGCTCGGGTGTTGGCTCGCACGCGCCAGGCATCGTTCTCGTCGATATCGACGCGGACATGCAGGATGTCCGTCGCGCCGATCACGACCTGGGGCGAAGCATCGTCGCCATCCGAAGCGTGCTCGCCCGGGCGGATGTTGACCTGGAGCACCTCCGCATCTATCGGAGCGCGGACGGTGCGCAGCTCGACCTCGGTCCGCGCTGCCTCGATCGCCGCTTGTGCCGAGGCGACCTCGGCCTCCGCGACGGCGATGTCGGCCGACCAGGCGCCGGCTTCGAGCTTGGCCAGGTCCGCCTGTGCTTCGGCGACCGACTTCTCGGCGAGTGATTTCGCGTAGCGGCGGCGGGAAACTTCTTCGTTCGTCGCGGCGCCGTTCTGCCCGGCGGTCTCGGCGCGGTCGAGCATGTCGGTCATGTCGCGGAGGGCCACCTCAGCCTGCGCGACGCGGGCCCGGGCGGGGGGCAGGTCCTCGGCGCGGGGCATGGCACGCAGCCGCGCGAGGCCTGCATGGGCCGCTGCGAGGGCCGCTTCGCGCTCGGCGAGCATCGCTCGCGCTGCCCGCTCGTCGACGGTGAAGAGCGGGTCGCCCGCCTTCACCCGCTGGCCCGCCGTGATGTGGACCTTCGAGACCAGCCCGGCGCGGTGCGAGCCGATGGCGATGTTCTCGCTGCTCGCCTCGATGATCCCGGCCCCGGCCACGCTCGCTGCGAACGGAGAAGTCGCGGGCTCAGCGACGGGCGGCGCTGGGGGCACCACCTTCTGGCTCGACATCACCGTCGCCACCGCGTACCCGACCCCGACCACCGCGAGCACCGGAAACAACCATGTACGAATGACCATCGTTCAGCTCCAATCACAATGCGAGTGCTTTCTGTCTCGATCCCGGTCCCAGAGCGAGATCACAGATTCCAGAGCCACAATCTCAGACCTCAAATCCCAGATCTGAAATTTCAAATCTCAGAGCTGAGATCTCAAATCTCAAATCTCAGATCGCAGATGCCCGAAACCCGAAACCCGAAACCCGAAACCCGAAACCCGAAACCCGAAACCCGAAACCCGAAACCCGAAGCCCGAAGCCCGAAGCCCGAAGCCCGAAGCCCGAAGCCCGAAGCCCGAAACCCGAAGCCCGAAGCCCGAAGCCCGAAACCCGAAGCCCGAAACCCCAAGCCCCAAACCCCAAACCCCAAACCCCAAACCCGAAGCCCGGCGCCTACTTCCCCCCGGGCTCTTCCTCGATCCTCGTGATCCTTCCGTCATCCATCCGAGCGATGCGGTCGGCGAAGGGGAAGATGCGTGAGTCGTGGGTCACGACGATGAGCGCTCGTTCCTCGCCGGTGGCGATCTCCTTGAGCAGCTCCATCACCGCGTGCCCGGTCTCGTGGTCCAGGGCGCTCGTCGGCTCGTCGCACACCATCAGCCCGGGCTTGTGGATCAGCGACCGGGCGATCGCGACGCGTTGCTGCTGACCGCCCGACAGCTCGGCGGGCCGCTTGGATGCCTTGTCCGCGAGGCCCACACGTGCGAGCAGCTCGCGGCCCTGCTTCTCGGCGGCCGTTCGACTTTCTCCCAGGAGCATCAATGGGACAGCGACGTTCTGCGCCGCCGTGAGCGAGGGCAAGAGGTTGAAGGCCTGGAACACGAAGCCGATCGTTCTTCCGCGCAGGCGTGTACGAGCATCACCGCGCAGGGTCTTGAAATCCTGCCCGAACACGCGGCATTCGCCCTCATCGGCATCGAGAATGCCGGCGATGACGGAGATCAGCGTCGTCTTGCCGCAGCCCGATGGCCCGACCATCATCAGCAGCTCGCCGCGCCGGACTTCCAGGTCGACACCGCGCAGAGCCCGCACCGCCGAAGCACCGGCCCCGTAGGTCTTGGTCACGCCGCGGCAGGAGACCGCGAGATCCTTGCTCGCGGGGCCTGATGCGACCTGTATCCGCTCTGATTCAGCCACCAACATCGCTCAAACTCTCTTTCCACACCCACAAGCAACTCATCCCTGACCGGAAACGATTCGACTCCGCGCCTCCGCGCTGGACCATTCGCTCACGCCTTGAACACGATCGCCGGCTCGAGCCGCAGCACGCGCCAGAGCGAGAGCAGCCCGGCCACGCCGCAGATGGTGAGGATCGCGATCCCCGTAAGCACCGGGATCTGCCAGGGGAGGCTGAAGGCCAGCCCGCTGTCGCCGACGATCTTCCCGAGGAAGCTCGCGAGCCCGACGCCGATCCCGTAGCCGATCGCGCCGACCGAGAGCACCTGCACCAGCACCATGCGCACGAGCGTCAGGTTGGTCGCGCCCATCGCCTTGAGCGACCCGTAGTAGCGGAGGGCATCGATGGTGAAGTTGTAGAGCATCTGCCCGCACATCAGCACGCCGATGAAGAAGCCGAGCGCCACCGCCATGCCGAAGTTCACGAGGATGCCCGTCTCCTTGAGGATGTAGTCGGCGGTGAGCTTCATGAAGTCCCCGTTGGTCCTGGCCGTCAGGCCGGTGGCTTGCTTGATGCGGTGCGAGACGGCCGCGGCGTCGGCCCCCGGCTGGAGCTTGACGATGACGTAGGTCATCACGCGCCGCTCCTGCGGGGCCATGCGGATCGCTCGGGAGTAGGTGGTGTAGACCACCGGTTCCCAGAAGAAGCTGCGGCTGGCCTTGTAGGTGCCGACGACCTCGACCTCGCTGTCGTTGATGTCAAAGCGATCACCGACACGCATGTCGGTACGCGAGCCCTCGCCGGCGCGGCGCAGCGCCATCTTGGTGGCCAGCGCCGCGTCGTCGACGATCACCGCCCGGTCGCGGCGGAGGTCGGCGAGCGCCCCGCGGGCCATCTCGGGCGGGCCGCCCGTCAGCGTCGCATCGTCAAGGCCGACCAGGATGCAGGTCATCCGCGTGCCATCGGAGAGCCGGGCTCGCAGGAACTGCTGGTACATCGGCACCGCCCACGCCACCCCTTCGATCCCGCGGACGCGGGTCAGCGTGGTGTCCTGCAGCGGCAGCGTGTCTTGGGAGAAGCGGACCTGATCATCCATCACCCACAGGTCGCCCTGCGATGTATCGCGGATGAACGATCCGGTCTGGGAGGCCAGGCCGACAAGGATCCCCGCCTGCTGCGTGATGAGCATGGCGCTGAACGCCACGCCTACCAAGAGCCCGAGGTACTTGAGTCGATCCCCCATCAGCATTGAGAGCGCAACGAAGTTCATGCGGGCACCCCGCCCGCGCTCCCGACTCCCCCGGGGGCCCCGGCGCCCGTGGCCAGCGACACGATCCCCTGGGTGTTCAGCATCCCGAGCATCATGGATGTCACGATCGCGTGCGCAAGCTCGTGCGCGGGGCGCAGCTTGACGCACGGGTCCTGCGCGTGCGTGATCTGCAGCGAGGCGACGCCATGCACCGCGGCCCACATCGCCTGGGCCACCAGTTCCGGATCCGAATGCTCTTCCCGGATCATCCCACGCGCGATGGCCTGCGAGCAGGCGTGGCACAGCGCTGCGTAGCCATCGATGTTCGGATCCTGCATCGCAGCGAGATCTTCCGCCTCGGGCTCGACCTCGGGCGGCAGCGGCGTCATGAACATGAAGCGGTAATGGTGCGGGTGCTCGACCGCGAAGCGGATGTAGGCGTGCCCGAGGGCCACGATCCGCCGCACCGGATCCTCGATCTGATTCAGCGCGACCAGACCCTCCGAGAGCGCCCCGAAGTCCTTGCGGCAGAGCGTGCGGAGCAGCTCGGCCTTGTCCTTGAAGTGCGTGTAGATGGTGGGGGCGGTGTACTCGATGGCCTCGGCGATGCGCCGCATCGAAACGGCTTCGTAGCCCTCACGTACGAACAAATCCCGAGCGGCATCCAGGATCTTGTCGTGGAGGGCGAGTCGTTCGCGGGTTCTGCGGTCGAGTGAGGGCATGGCTTTATCTGTTCAGAGATTGAACACCGTTAAGATACCGAGCGCAGGTCAGTAGTCAAGCGGTGTTCATCGATTTTTCGATGGTTATCGCCGAAGGGGCTCTGCGGGCTTTCCCGCGGGGGCTTTACGCTCGCTCTCGCTTCAGTCCCATGTACAGGCGGGTCTGGTAGCGGAGGTGCACCATCCCATGATGGGCCCATTTCCCGTGGAGCGCGCGCAGATCGGCTGCCATTGAGTCGTGGGCCGGGCCGTCGGAGGGGCAATAGGAGCTGGATGCGGCTCGACCGATCAGGGCATCGGCATCGAGCGGTTGGTGGTGGGGGAAGGTCTGGATGGTCGGGTTTGACCAGAGGGGCGGGTCGAAGCGCGGGTGCTTTTCATGGCCCGTGAAGGAAGGGGAAGTTGGTGGTTCGAGGGCGTGCTTGGTGATGACTGCGCGGTAGGCGGCGGTGAAGGGGTCGGTTTCATCCTGGACGTTCCAGATGACGGCAGCGCGGCCGCGTGGTCGCAGGATGCGAGCGAACTCGGCGAGGGCTCGGGGGTGGTCGAGCCAGTGGAAGGCCTGGGCGCACAGGACGAGGTCGACGGATTCGGCGGGCAGCCCGGTGGCTTCGGCGGTTGATTGTTGCCACTGGATGAGCGGGTGGTGATGGGCGCGGCCCTGGTCGAGCATGGAGGCGTTGGGCTCGATGGCGATGACGCGGACACCGCGATCGGCGAGCAGGCGCGAGGAGATGCCGGTGCCCGCACCGATGTCGGCGGCGGTGAGGGAGCCTGGCTCGCCGAGCGAATCGAAGATGGCATCGATGGCGGCATCGGGGTAGGTGGGTCGGTGCTTGTCGTAGCCACCCGCGCGGCCCGTGAAGCGCTTGGTGGGATCGGAGGGGGGGGTGGTGGGTGGCATGGGATGAGTATTGGAAGGTTTATTGATGGGGCTGTGATGTTGCAAGGGGTGCGTGGTGCATTGTGAGGTCAAACGAGAAAGAGGCTTGGTAGGGACGGGTTGAAAACCCATCCCGCCGAGAGGGAGTAGAAAGGCACGGGCGTTCGTATCGTGTTTGGTACACTGATTCTATGCTTGCCCGGGTCCAGTCATTTCTATTGACGGGGATTGATGCCTCGCCTTGCGAGGTTGAAGTTGATCTGGATGAGCGGGATGTGAAGACATCTTCGACGGTGGTGGGGCTGCCCGACATCGCGGTGCGTGAATCGGTGGAGCGGGTGAAGTCTGCGCTGGTGAACTGCGGGTATCGCGCGCCGGGCGGGCGGCTTGTTGTGAACCTTGCTCCCGCGGATGTTCGTAAGGAAGGCCCGGTGTATGACCTGGCGATGGCGGTGGGGCTTTTGGTTGCGCAGGGTGTTGTGGGGCGCGAATCTTCGGGGCGGGGCGGGGCTGTGAGTTCGAGTGATCCGCTGGATTATCGCGGGCTGTTGTTCGCGGGGGAGCTGGCGCTGGATGGGCGGCTGCGTCCGGTGCGCGGGGTGATCGCGATGACGGCTCTGGCGAAGCAGGCTGGTGCGCGGGGGGTGGTGGTGCCCGCGGAGAACGGGGCGGAGGCGGCGGTGGTGGATGGGATCGATGTTCATCCGGTGCGGACGCTCGCGGAGGTGGTGGGGCTGCTGCGCGGGGACCTGGCGGCATCGCCGATTGCGCCGGTGAACGTGGCGGAGTTGATCGAGTCGAGCACGGCGGAGATTGACTTTGCTGAGGTGCGTGGGCAGGAGGCGGCCAAGCGGGCGCTGACGATCGCGGCGGCGGGGGGGCACAACCTTTTGATGCTCGGGCCGCCGGGGACGGGGAAATCGATGATGGCCAAGGCGTTGCCGGGGATTTTGCCGCGGCTGACGCCCGGCGAGGCGCTGGAGGTGACGCGGATCTATTCGGCGGCGGGGAAGCTTGGGGCGAACACGGAGCACAGCGCCGGGCTGGTGACCAAGCGTCCGGTGCGATCGCCGCATCACACGGCGAGCACGCCCGCGATCATCGGGGGCGGGATCATCCCCAAGCCGGGCGAGATTTCGCTGGCGCACCACGGGGTGTTGTTCCTGGATGAGCTTGCGGAGTTTCCGCGGAACGTGCTCGACACGATGCGGCAGCCGCTGGAGGATGGCGGGATCACGATCGCGCGGTCGCATTCGGCGGTGCGGTTCCCAGCGCGGTTCATGCTGGTGGCGGCGATGAACCCGACGCCGAAGGGGACGATGCCTGATACGGAGTGGGGGCGGAAGGAGATGGAGCGGTATTTGTCGCGGGTGAGCGGGCCGCTGATTGATCGGGTGGACATTCACATCGAGGTGCCCGCGGTTCCGTGGAAGCAGTTGTCGGGCGAGGCGCGGGGGACGAGCAGCTCGGAGATGCGCGAGCGGGTGCTCGCGGCGCGGGAGCGGCAGCGTGCGCGGCAGGGGGAGAAGCCCAACGCGGCGCTTTCGGGGAAGGAACTAGATCGGCTCGCGGTGCTGGATGCGGCAGCGCAGGCGACCTTGGGTCAGGCGATGACGGAGCTTGGGTTGAGTGCGCGGGCGTATGACAAGGTGCGGCGGGTGGCTCGCACGATCGCGGACCTGGAGGGGGCTGCGGGGGAGACGCTGGGGACGGGTCACATCGCGGAGGCGGTGGGGTATCGGTTGTTGGATCGGAAGAGTTAGAAGATTGCAGCCGCTCTTTCTGTGACATTCCGGGCCGGCAAGCATCGCGCGGTCTGTCAGTTCACGGCGCGGGTGATGGTTGCAAGGCCGGGTCGGTGCTGCCCGCTGCGGCATCGTCTTCATCGCCGGCTTCGCCGCGGTAGCGGGTCGGGATGGTGTAGGCATCG
>JBIPMO010000369.1:0-2778 GCA_044369085.1 Phycisphaerales bacterium | reverse complement strand
GATGCGGGTTGCGCCGGTGGCATCGATGGATGAGAGGAGGGCGGGCCAATCGGCGTGGTCGCTGAGGATGAAGCCGTGATCGGTGGCGAGTCTTCGGCGCGCGCCGCGGATGCGCATCCAGCCGCTGGCGCTGGCGGTGGCGTAGGGGGCGAATCGGCGGAGCCACGGGGTGTTCTGGGTGGAAGGGGGGGCGATGACGAGGGCTCGGCTCTTCATTCGGCGTGCTTCATCGGTGTTGGCGGGGTCGGTGCGGGGCATGGGGACGCCGCAGGCTTCGTAGGCGGGCATCATGCGGGTGACAGCGCCGTGGAGGAGGATGGGCCCGATGGAGGGGTCGACGCCCGCGATGATGCGCTGGGCCTTGCCCAGGGCGTAGGCGAAGATGATGCTGGCGCGGCCCGCCTGGGCGTTGGCGGCCCACCAGCGGTTGATGTCAGTGAAGACGTCGGCGGGGTCGGGCCAGCGGAAGATGGGGAGGGCGAAGGTGCTCTCGGTGATGAAGACGTGGCAGGGGACGGGCTCGAAGGGTTCGGCGGTGGGATCGGGCTGGGTCTTGTAGTCGCCGCTGACGACCCAGATGCGGCCCGCGTGTTCGATGCGGACCTGTGCCGAGCCGAGGACGTGGCCCGCGGGATGGAAGGAGACGGTGACATCGCCGATGCGCAGGGGCGTGGCGATGGGTTGTGATTGAATGGTTGCCTGGGCGCCGAGGCGGATGCGGAGGACGGGCTCGCTGCGCGGGGCGCAGAGGTAGGAAGCGCAGCCCCAGTGGGCGTGGTCGGTGTGCCCGTGGGTGATGACAGCGCGGTCGACGGGGCGCCATGGATCGATGTAGAAGCCGCCGGCATCGCAGTAGAGGCCGTGATCGGTCGGCCGGAGCAGGTCGGGGGCGGGTTTCACTGGGCCGGTTTCATTGGGCGGGCTTGGTCGTGGCGGGGGCGTCTGCGGGCGCTTCAGCGCGGATGCGGTAGATGGCATCGGTGGTGTCGCAGGTCCAGAGGACCGAGCCATCGGGGGCCTGGACGCAGTCGACGGGGCGAGCGAGAACATTTTTCTTGGTCGAGAGGGTGTTCACGATGGTGAGCATGCCGTAGGGCCTGCCGGTGACGGGGTCGAAGAGGACGCGGGCGATCTGATAGCCGGCTTTTTCCTTGCGGTTCCAGGATCCGCGGCAGGCGACGAAGGCATCGCCCGCGTGGTCGGCGGGGAAGGCGGCGGTGTTCTTGTTGACCTGGGGATCGATGAAGCAGAAGGAGTTGGCGGCCCAGTGGGCGCCGAAGGTCCAGGCTGGGACGATGGTCTTGTCGGCGAGTTCGATGATGTCGCGGCGCTTCTGGAACTCGTAGCGCGGGATGCGGAGGCCGGTGATGAAGGGGTGCCCGTAGAAGCCGCCCTCGACGTAGTGGTTGAACTCATCGGGGGGGTTGAAATCGGTGACGGGCTGTCGTGTGCCGGTCTGCTCGCCGAGGGGCTGGCCGAGGTTGTCCGAGCCGTGATCGATTCCCCAGATCTCATCGGTGCCGGGGCGGAGGAGGAGGCGTTCGGTGTTGCGGATGCCCGAGGCGAAGAGCGTGCGGTTGGAACCGTCGAGGTCGAAGCGCCAGATTTTCTGGCGAGCGGTGTCGGTCTCATCGGTGATGTTGCCGGAGTCGCCGATCGAGGTGTAGATGTGGTCGCGTGTGACCAGGAGCGAGCGCCACCAGTGGCCGCCGCCCTGTGGGAGCTGGCCCGGGGCGATGACGGGGATGAGCTCGTCGTAGGCGCCGTCCTTGTTGAGGTCGCGTGCCTTGTAGACGGCGCCGGAGGTTGCGAACCACATCCATCCGCCGGTGAAGCACATGGCGTGAACGGAGCGCATCTCGCGGATGAAGACGCCGCGGGACTCGTAGTAGCCATCGTTGTCGCCGTCGCGGAGGGTGTGGATCTCGCCGATGCCGGGGCAGGAGAGGTAGAGGGTGCCCGCATCGTCGAAGGCCATGAATCGCGGCCCGTCGAGGTCGAGTGCGGCGACGGAGACGGTGTAGCCGGGGCGAACGGTGAAGGCGGGCGGGGCGGGGATGGCGGCCTTGTCGGGGTCGGCCGGCTTGGGCTGTTCCTGCGCGAGGGTTGGGGCAGTCGTGGCGAAAAGAGCGGCGATGATCAGGGTTCTGGTGAGCATTCGGCAAGCATACGTGGGCGGGGCGGTGCGGTTGCGGGGGTGGGGGCGGGGGGGGCGAGCGTGCGATCAATCGATATGATGATTGTTGATGGCTACTCCTCGCCTTTTGGTGAAGACCATCTCTTCGGCCGCGAGGCTGAGCGGCGGGGCGGTTCTCGCCTTGCACGAGCCGCGGTCATCTCCCCAGCCGTTACCAGAGATTGTCCGGTCGTTGCTGCGGCTGGTGGCGGAGACGACGGTGATCGGTTCGGCGAGCGATGCGGCTCTGGTGGAAGAGGCGGAGATGTTTCTGGCCGCGGCGTGTCAGCGGCATGGGACGCTGGGTGAGACGCTGGGGGTGATGGCGAGCGGGGCTCGTCGGCATCATCTGATCTCGCTGGAGAAGTGCCGCGGGTGGACCGGTGTGATCGGTGCATCGGCGGCGACGATCGATGCGGCGCTGCGGAAGGCGCCATCGCTGTCGCTGCACCTGAGCAAGTGGATCGCGGCGCAGGGGGCGAGCCTGGATGCGCGGCTGGATGCGTACGAGGTGTGGGTGGGCGGCCCGTTGAGCACGGATCACCTGCGCGACGGCTTTGCGCCCGTGAAGGCGGAGGCGGCGCACGTGCACGCCGAGGGCG
>JBIPMO010000301.1:0-3737 GCA_044369085.1 Phycisphaerales bacterium | reverse complement strand
CCGTAGAACAGGTAGTTGCCGCCGGTCATGGCCGCCATGTAGATCAGCATCATGAAGATGAAGGGCAGCATCCGCGTCAGCCCGTCGTTGGACTTGCGTTCGCCTGTGTCTGTGACGACGGTCGATCTCGCGACGACTGGCAACTGGCTCAGGGCCCTCACCGTGAGCGGCTCGACGCCGGCTCGTCTGTACCGCTCGTCCTTGACGATCCGCTCGATGCCGTCGCGCAGCATGCCCGCGTGATCCGGGCGGAGCTTGGTCCCCTGGATGAACTCGTAGGTGCCCGGGCCTCCCTTGTCGCGCAGTTCGCGACGGAGATCGCGGGATGGGTCCTTGTCCTGGTCCGCGGTGGGCTGCTGCTCCAGGAAGAGTGATGGGTCGAGCGCCATGGTGCGCTCGTCAAGCCGAATAACCGCGATCGCGTCGCCGCTGCGGGTGCGAGCCTTGAGCGCCTCGGTGTCACTGTCGGGGGGGGCGAGCTCGATCGTGATCTCGGCGGGCTCAAGCGACATCCCGGTCATCGCCATGCCCATCTTGATCGAACCTTTGACCTCGTCGGGGCTCATCCCCATCTGCTTGGATTGCTGCTCGGCGATCCTGTCGATCATCGCCTTGGCCATTTCGGCTTGTTCCTTCTGCACGGTCGGGTCGTAGAAGCTCGAGATCGCCGCCCCGAGCTTGCCTTCCTTGGTCTGGTCGACCACGACGACGGTTCCCGAGAGCGGCGGCTTCTTGAAGTCCATGGCGGACACGCCGATCATCGCGCCCCAGATCAGCAGCGGGAACACGACAGCGCCGAACAGGAACGCCTTCGTGAGCGCCGTCGAGCGGAACTCGCGGATCGCAACGATCAGGATCTTAAGCATCTGCATTTACCTCCTGCATGCGGACCCCGGCCTGGCCCTCGCTCAGCATCGCCCTCAGCACATCCTCGGAATCCCCGGGCTCGACGAGATGGACGAAGACATCCTCCAGCGTCGCTCGCCGAAGCTCGACGCGGCGGACCGCGACACGGGTGACGATCTCTGACATCACCTGACGCGGTTCGACACCGGAGCCCAGGCGAACGTCGTACGTCCCGCGCGCCCCGGCGTGCGAGACGCCCGTCACACCGTGCAGGGATCGAAGGTCCGACGTCATGTCCCCCTGATCCGCGTCGGCGGGCTCGACGACGATGGTGTGCGGGTCGAACTGCCCGCGGATCTCGTCGATGGAGCCGTCGAGGATCTTCCGTCCTCTGTTGATCATGAATATGCGGCTGCAGAGCTGCTCGGCTGAGTGCAGGACGTGCGTGCTGAAGATGATCGTCTTGCCCTGCTTGTGCAGGTCTTCGATGAGCGATCTCATCAGGCGTGCGTTCACCGGATCGAGCCCGCTGAATGGTTCATCGAGGATGATGAGGTCCGGATCATGCATGATCGCCGCCAGAAACTGCACCTTCTGCTGCATGCCCTTGGAGAGTTCCTCGCAGCGCTTCTTCTTGACATCCGGCAGCGCGATGCGTTCGAGCCCGTCGTCGATGAGCTTCTGCAGGCCCGGGCCTCCGAGCCCCTTGAGCCTGGCCATGTACGTCAGAAACTCGCCCACCTTCATCTTGCGGTACACACCGCGCTCCTCGGGCAGGTACCCGATCCGGTCCTTGCTCTCGATCGCCGAGGCCTTGCCCAGCACCCGGATGTTCCCCTCATCGGGGAAGAAGATCGACATGATCATGCGGATGGTGGTGGTCTTGCCCGCGCCGTTGGGCCCGAGGAAGCCGCAGAGCGACCCCGCCGGGACCATCAGGTCGAGGTTGTCGACCGCGGTCTTGTCGCGGAAGCGCTTCGTCACGCCCTCGATGAGAATCGCCGGTTCACTCATGACCCAGGGTCTCCTTGATCTGCGATGTCCGCGCTTTCGGCGGACGCTGTTCTACCCGAGTTCGCTCGCAAAGTTCTGTTGCCCGCGGCGAAGCCGGGTTGTTCGTGAGTCTGGCCCGTCAGTTTCTCGAAGCCTGGAGCGTTGATCACCGACAGCGGGCGGAGGCTCTCTCGGTCCCGGGCGAGTGCCTCCATGGACGCCCCCTGCCGCAGCGAATCGTCCAGGCAATGGGCGATCAACTGCGACATCAGCCCGTCGTGCTGCGTGAATGACAGAAGGACACTCGGGCTCCACAGCGCCTGCACGACCCCGGGCCCGTCGCGCTCGACAACCGCCACCAGATGCTGCAGCGCATCAACCACCACGACCACCTGCTCGCCGGGCCAGCGCGGGAGCCACGCCGCGGGCCCGCATCGCACCGTGCGGACCCCGGTCAGGCTCGTTTCCTCATACACCAGGCAGCCGACCCGCACTCCCCGGGCGGCGGCTCGTTCGAGGTTCTCCGCGAGTTCGGAGGCCGGGGCCGGGAACAGATCCGCGAGGACCACGCTCTGAGCGGAATCGATCATCGATCGCGCACGCTCGAAGACCTGGTCCCGCGATTTGAGTTGGTAGACGCGGTCATCATCCGCGGTCTCGGCAAGCCGCAGCAGAGCGCTCTCGGCCGCGGTGCAGCGCTCGTGGAACGCACGCTCCAGCCGCCTGAGAAGTTCGTTTGGCGGCACCGCTCGGCAGCGCCGGTGCTCGCCCTCGTCGATGAGCACCGCCCCCTTGGCGGCCAGCGATTCCAGGGCCTTGTAGGTGTTGGCGATCGGCTTGCCGATCTGCTGGGCAACGCGGTACCCCGTGGCGGGCGAGGCCTCGACCAGACAGCGATACACCGCCGCTTCCAGGGCTGTGAATCCCAGCCCGAAGAGCAGGTGCTCGGCTTGGCTGTCACGGGGGGGCATGCCTAGTAGTACGGGCAACTAGTAAAATGGTTTCAGCTGACGCGGCCTTTCGGGGTCTTTTTGTGCCATTTGGGAGTTCAAGCGGAGTCGATGGGCCATGTCCAGGTGCCTTTCCGATACATCTGAGCAGCTTGCCCGGGGCGGGGCCGAACATTGTTCGCTTTATCCGCATAAACGGATATAGTCTGTGCCCGATCCTGCCCCTGAGTTCTCGGCCCTTGGCCACGGAGTTCCCCGCATGTCCTCGCGATTCATCCAAGAGCTTGACCGCCGCGTTCTGGTCTTTGACGGTGCCATGGGGACGATGATCCACAAGTGCGACTGCGACCTGCACCGCGACTATCTGGACAAGGAGAACTGCACCGAAGTGCTCGTCCTGACGCGGCCCGATGTCATCGGCGGGATCCACGAGGCGTATCTGGCGGTTGGCGCGGATGTGGTCGAGACCGACACCTTCGGGGCCAACAAGCTGGTGTTCGCCGAGTTCGACCTCGTCGAGCGGACCTACGAGATCAACAAGCGAGCGGCCGAGATCGCCCGAGCGGCGTGCGACAAGCACTCGACCAAGGACAAGCCGCGCTTTGTCGCGGGATCGATCGGCCCGGGCACCCGACTGCTGACGCTCGGGCATGTGGGGTGGGACGAGATGCTCGAGTCTTACGCCGAGCAGGCCCGCGGGCTGATCGACGGCGGGGCGGATGTGTTCCTCACGGAAACGAGCCAGGACATCCAGCAGGTCAAATGCGCGGTCAACGCGTGTTTGATCGCCCTCAAAGAGCGGAACAAGACTGTCTACGACATCCCGATCATGTGCTCGGTCACGATTGAAACGACGGGCACGATGCTCTTGGGCACCGAGATCGCCGCGGCCGCCGAGGCGCTGCGGAACTTCCCAATCATGTCTCTTGGCCTGAACTGTGCGACGGG
>JBIPMO010000300.1:0-3748 GCA_044369085.1 Phycisphaerales bacterium | reverse complement strand
CCTGGCCTCCTTCGCGGACCTGGTGGTGACCGACATCACCGTTGCGCCGACGGTGGCGTACGGGACATCGTTCAGCGTGTCATGGACAGTGACCAACCAGGGCACGGTCGCGGCCCCGGCCGGCTCGTGGCGTGACCGTTTTGGCTTCTCGAACGATGCGACGTGGACCAGCGGCGACCCGGCGATGCTGGACATCGCTCGCCCGGCCTCTGCGGCGAGCCTGGCCCCGGGCGCTTCGTACACCCAGACGCAGATGGTCAGCTTCGGGACCGAAAAGCCGACCGGGACGACGTACTTCTACATCCGTACCGACCTTGATGGAACGGTCGCAGAGGGCCCCGCGGGCGAGGCGAACAACATCACCCTCGATGATGTCACGACCAACGTGCTGCTCCCGGATGTGACCATCGACCCGGCCACCATCGTGGTGCCGCCAAGCGTTGCTGTCGGCTCGCAGGTGACCGTGAACTGGAGCATCCGCAATAGCGGCCAGGGCACCGCGGACTACACCCCGTGGGGCGGCTCGTACTATCGGATCTATCTCTCGACCGATGCGGTCGCGGGCGGGCCCGATGATGTGCTGATCGCCAACGACTTCTCTCTGGCGATCCCCGGCGGAAACCCGGTCCTGAGCCCCGGTGAGTCGCAGCCCCAGTCGCGCGTGGTGACCCTGCCGCAGAACCTGTCCGGCCAGCGCTACATCGTCATCCTGTGCGACCTGTACGACCTGCAGCCCGAGGGGCCGAGCGGCGAGGCGAACAACCTCATCGCCGACGCCAATCCGATGAACATCACCTTCCTTCCGAACCTCACGGTGCCGGAAGAGGGCATCTCCGTCCCGTCCAACGTGACGGTCGGGCAGTCGGTGCAGGTGTCCTGGACCATCCGCAACTCTGGCAGCGGTGTCGCCGATGGAACCTGGACCGACGAGTTCCTGCTCTCCACCGACCGAGTGGTCGGCAACGACATCTCGCTCGGCAGCGCCGCGTTCACCGGGACCCTCGGCGCCGGGCAGTCGACCGTCCTGTCGCGGACGATCACGATCCCCCCCCAGGCCACGGGCACGTTCTACTTCCTGGTGCGAACCGACGCCGCGAACACGATCCTCGAGACGAACGAGAACGACAACTTCGGGTTCGATATCGAAACCGTGACGGGCAATCGGCCCGACCTGTCGGTGCAGCTCGTGACCGCGCCAGCCGATGCCGTGCTGGGGCAGCAGATCACGATCACCTGGACCGATGCCAACGCCGGCCCGGGCGAAGCCGTCGGCTCGTGGTTCGACCGCGTCGCGCTCTCGCTGGATGCCACCTTCGGCAACGCCGACGATCGGCTGCTCGTCGACCAGGCGGTCGGAGGCCCGATCGCGGCCGGCGCCGGGCTTGCGCGCAGCGTGACGCTCGCGGTGCCGTCATCGACACCCTCGGGTACCTACCGGGTCTTCGTGCGAGCTGATGCGACCGATGTCGTCCTGGAAACCAGCGAAGCCAACAACACCGGCGAATCGGCCGCCACCATCACCATCGGAGGGGCCGACCTCGTCCCATCCGCGGGCGGAACGGGCGTTCCCTCGGAGGGCATCGCCGGACGCTCGCTGACCGTGCAGTGGACCGAGACCAACAGCGGCGACCGCCCGATTCCCGGCGGCTGGAACTCCCGCGTCATCGTCTCGTTCAACACCATCGTCGGTGATGGGGATGACATCGTCTCCACAACGGTCACGGCCGCCGGGCCGCTCGCCCCCGCCGCTTCGCTGCTGCGGAGCGCCGATGTGACCCTTCCCGCGAACGCCCGCGGGCCGTACAACGTGATCGTCGTCAGCGACTCTTCGTCACAGGTGGGCGAGCAGAGCGAACTCAACAACACCCTCGTGCTCGGCCAGACCGCCGTGGACGCGTCGGACCTCCTCGTCGAGGCGACTGGAGTTTCCGTGCCCGCTTCCGCCTCGGCCGGGCAGGCCATGATCGTGCAGTTCTCAGCGCGCAACACCGGGCCTCGTCCGGCGCTGCCTGCCTGGAGCGACCGCGTCGTGCTGTCGCTCGACCAGATCGCCGGAAACGCGGACGACATCGCCACCGGATCGGTTCCCGCGGATGCCGCCCTCGCCCCCGGCGCATCGGCGGCCCGGAGCATCAGCGTGACCGTGCCCGCGAACGCTTCGGGTTCCTACTTCGCCATCGCCGTGCTCGACGCCTTCAATCAGGTCGCCGAGAACGATGAGAACAACAACGCCCGCGTGCTCGGATCGGTCGAGATCAGCGCGCCCGACCTCGTGGCACAGCAGACAACGGGTGTGCAGCCGACATCATCCAGCGCTGGCCAGCAGGTCTTCATCCAGTGGAACGACCGCAACCTCGGAGCACGCCCGATCGCCGGCGCCTGGTCGGACCGGCTGGTCCTTTCGCTCAATCAGGTGGCGGGCGATGGGGATGACACCTTCCTCATCGATGTCCCCGCAACAGGCCCGCTCGCCGCGGGCGACACCCTGCCGCGCTCGGCCACCTTCACCGTGCCCAACGTCGCCGCCGGCAACTACTTCGTGCTCGCGCGGGCCGACTTCGCCTCGCAGATCGCCGAGTCCAACGAGACCAACAACGCCGCCGTGATCGGCACGCTCCAGGTCGGCGTGGCCGACCTCATCGTGTCCGCCGTCAGCGCGCCCGCGAGCGCCACCACCGGCACAGTCCTCGCCGTGCAGTGGACCGTCGAGAACCAGGGCAACGCATCGGCCTTCCCGACGTGGACCGACCGCGTCTACCTCTCGACCGATGCCACGCTCGACGCCGCAGATCCGCAGTTCGCCACCGCGAACCGCGCCACCCTGCTCGCCGCGGGCGCGAACTACAACGCGTCCGCCTCCGGAACCCTCCCGGCAAGCGAGGGTCAGTACTGGGTCATCGTCCAGGCCGATGGCGGCAACATCGTCGGCGAAGGCGCTGGCGGCGATGCCAACAACACACGCGCCTTCGGCCCCATCACCGTCTCGTTCCCGCCCAACCCGGATCTCGTCGTCACATCCATCATCGCCCCCCCTTCGGCCGTCGCGGGCGACTCCATCAGCATCACCTACACCGTCTCCAACCAGGGTGACCAGCCCGCGGCCGTGAACTGGCAGGACGCAATCTATCTCTCCGCCGATGCGGTGCTCGACGGAGGGGACGAGCTTGTCCGCCTCAGCCCGGCCAATCAGGCCCCGCTGGCGCCCGAAGCGTCGTACTCGTTCACACGCAACATCTCGCTCCCGGTCCTCCTGACCGATGCGACCCGATACGTGATCGTCCGCACCGATCAGGCCTCGGCGGTCACCGAGCAGACCGAGAGCAACAACACGCGCGCCTCGACCGCCATCGCCGTCACGGCCGCGCCCACCCCCGACCTCGTCGCAACCGCCGCATCCAGCAGCCCGACCGCGGTCTTCGGAGCCCCGGTGAGCATTTCGTGGAGCGTGGCCAACCAGGGCACCGCCGAAGCGGTCGCCCCCTGGAGCGATGCGATCTACCTCTCTCCGGATGCGACTTTCAACACCACCGACCGTCTCCTTGGCAGCCGCCCGTACAGCGGCGCCGCGATCCCCGCGGGCCAGCCGGGCTACAACGCCACCCTGGACCTCACGCTCCCGCTGGATCAGTCCACGACCCCGGGCACCTACTACATCCTCGTCCGCGCTGACGGATTCAGCGGCGTGACCGAGCTCAACGAGAACAACAACGTCTCTGCCTACGGGCCCGTGACCATCGCCCTCCCCGAT
>JBIPMO010000299.1:0-3763 GCA_044369085.1 Phycisphaerales bacterium | reverse complement strand
GGACATCCATCACGCTCTGGGCCACGAGTTCGATGCGATCACCCGCGCCGTTGGGGATGGAGCCCGCCCGCAGCCGAGCATGGTTGAGCGGCTCGGGGTCCGAGTCCACTCCGACCGCTCGGTAGCCGGGTCCGAGGGTGACCCATGCCCGCGCGATGCTCGCCGGCCCGCAGAAATCGTCTCTGAGGACGCGAGCGCCACCGACCCCTTTGGCCTCTCCCCGCGGCAAGAGCAGAGCATCCAGGAACCGTGCCTGCATAAGCGGAGACTGGACGCACCACTCGTAAAGGTCAAAGCGATTGGGCACCGGGCCCGTCATGGCTTGCCTGGTTCGGCGGGCTTGGACGGCTCGGCCGGCTTCTCGACCGGAGCGGGCGGAGGGTTCTGCGCTTCGCGCTGCTCCCGCAGTCGCTTCTGCTCGATCTCGTCCTGCGGGGCCCGCGGCGCGCCGGTCGTCTCCGGGCGAACATCGACGCCGATGTTTCGGAGGAACATCATCCAGGCATTCTGCCGGGACTGCATGGTGAACTTTGGCCCGACCGCCTTGAAGAACACGGGGCCAGCGGGGCCGCCCTCGACGATCGCAGCGAACAGCGTCGTATCGGCCATGGGCTTGTCGTCCCCGGCGCCGGGCATCTTCGCGTTGTAGGTGCCGGTGACGCGCAGCTCGTGGACGGACAGGATCCCGAGCTTGTACTTCTGCAGCGTCGGAGCTTCGGCGACATCGGTGAACTGCGCAACCCATCGGCCGATGTTGTCATCCACCGAACCGCCGATGTTCGCCGTCACCGTCAGCAGCCCGTGGCCCTCGCCGAACCCGCCCTGCGGCGCGGGGATCTTGATCTGGGCCAGCCGCATCGGGTTGGAGGGTTCTTCGGCCTGCCAGCGGCTCGGAAGCCGGTACCCCAGCCCCTGAACGAACTGCATCTTGGGCATGACCGGCGCATCGCCCGGATTGGGGATCAGCGTCTTCTCCGGGAGGACCTTGATCTCGACCTTCCCCGAAGCGTCTCGGCTCGCGGGGGCCGGCGAATCGGGCTTTCCGGATTCGTCGGGGGCCTTGAGCCGACCGGGCTGCGAAGCAGGTGCCTGGGCGGGAGGCTGTTCGACCGGTGGACTTTCAGATTGTGCCACCGCGGGTCCGGCAAGGAGCAGAACGCCCGCCATCGCCGCCCGCATCACACACTTGTTGTTGCCTTGCATCGTCATCCTCCGAATCGTTGTACCGTCATGCACGAGACCCGTCGCATGCTCCACCGCGTGACCGATCCCGATGACCCGCGCCTCGCGCCCTTTCGAGACCTGAAAGAGGCCGAACTTGCCGCCCGCGACGGGCTGTTCATCGTCGAGGGCCGGTTGATCCTGCGCGTGCTGCTCGCAGAGCCGCGGTGGGTGCCGCGCTGCGTGCTCGTCTCGCCCGCGGCGATGGAGAGTCTACGCGACATTGTTGACCATGACTCCGGCCTTGAATCACACCCCGGGGTGCCCGTCCTGCTCGCCGATCAGGCGGTCATAGAACGCACCGCGGGCTTCTCGCTGCACCGCGGATGCGTGGCAGCGGTCGAGCGACCCGCTGCCGCGGACCCGGCCAGCCTGCTCGAATCCCTGCCCGCAGGCCGAGCGACGATCGCGCTGCTGGAAGGGGTGAACAACCACGACAACATCGGCGGGATCTTCCGCAACGCCGCGGCGTTCGGGCTGTCGGCCGTCTTGCTCACGAGTGACTGCGCCGACCCGCTCTACCGCAAGGCGATCAGGGTCTCGATGGGAGGCGTGCTTCGAGTTCCATATGCGTTCATCCCGGACCCGCAGCGCGGGCCCGCCGGTGCGAATGCCGTCGAAGTTCTTCGCCGGACGGGGTTCACGACGGTTGCGCTGACCCCCGCGGCGGACGCGAGCGACATCTCGTGTGCTGGTTCGGGAAGTTCTCTGCCGAGAGTTGCGATCATGCTCGGCGCGGAAGGGCCCGGGCTGTCTCAAGCGGCGATGAGCGCCGCTGATTTGCGGGTGCGCATCCCGATCGCTCCAACGTTCGATTCGCTCAACGTCGCGACGGCCGCGGGGATCGCCATGCACCGCTTCGCCGCGCCGGGGGGCTGATGGACCGGTCAGATGCCGAGCGCGCCGGTCATCACTCCGTGCATCTCGGTCATTCTCAAATAGCCGGGCAGGCGCGCGCTGGCGGGGCCCCAGGCCGTCACCGGCACCAGGTCACACGTGTGGTTGGCGCTCAGGAAAGCGACCGCGAAGTGGTTGGCGAGCACCGACCCCAGCGGCGAGGTGCCCTTGTCGCGCAGGTACGTCGGATCGACGTTCTTGCCGCCCATCCAGCGTTCGAGCACATCCAGATCGCGGGTTTCAAGGGCAACTCCGGTGGCTTCGAGGACGGTCTGGCGGACCAGATCTCGCGAAGGGCTTCCGCCGCCCTTGGTCGAGAGCTGCTCCTCGATCCATGCGAAGGATCGCGTCGCTTTCAGCAGAGCGTCAAACCCGGCGTTCCCGCGCGGGCCATAGTCGGTCACGGCGGGGTTCGCGTTGCCGTGATCCGTGGTGACGATGACGAGCGTGTCATCGCGGCCATCGGCCCAGTCGAGCACGACCCCCAATGCTTCGTCGAACGCCGCCTGATCGTGGATCAGCGCGGCGGCATCGTTGGAGTGCGCCGCGTGGTCGACCCGCCCGCCCTCGACCTGTGCCACGAAGCCGTTCGAGGCGGAACCGAGGCGAGCGAGCGCGGCCCGCGTCATGTCCGCAAGCGACGGCTGGGTTGGCGCTGAATGCTCGCGGTCAACCTCGAAAGCCATGTGCTTGTCGGAAAAGATCCCGATCAGCCGCTTGCCCGGCACCGCGGTGGCGGCGAGCTCGGACCTCGTGCGCACGATGTGCGCATCCTGCTGGCCAGCGAGCAGAGCGGGGGTCACGAAAGTCCCGCCGCCGCCGAGCAGCACATCGACACGGCGCTCGAGCATCTGCTCGGCGATCGGGCCCTCATCGTCGCGGTTGCCCTGGATATTGGCGATGAACCCCGCGGGGGTCGCGTGCGTGATGCGGCAGGTCGTCACCAGGCCGGTTGCTTTGCCCGCACGTGCAGCGCGGACGAGGATCGGCTCGGGCAGCGACCCGTCGGGACTGAGCCCGATCGCCCCGTTGTTCGCGAGCTTGCCGGTGCCCCACTGCGTCGATGCGGCGGCGGAATCGGTGACGATCGAGTCGGCGGACTGCGTGTCCATGATCGCCTGACGAACCCCCGAGCGGCCCAGCAACTCGACCCAGCGGGATGGCTTACCGGTCCGCCGGCGAACGAGCAGATCGCCCATCTGCATCGTGCCCATGCTCATGCCGTCGGCGACGACGAACACGAGGTTCTTGGCCGCGGGCTTGGCGATGTCCGAGGCCCGTGCCTGACGGACGACCGGGCCACCCATGGCGGCCGCTCCCGCGACCGCGGCGCTGGTGCCGAGAAAGGCCCGGCGCGAAAGCTGCGAAGCGGGCTGCTCTGGGTTGGTGTCGCTCATGCACCGCCTCCGGGCGCGCCCAGGCATGTTGGGCGCGGTTCAGAAACGATACTCGACCCGCAGGCCGACGTAGGGGGCCGGATCTGTTTCAAAATCGTCAAGTTCGTCGCCACCATCCTCGATGAACTCGAACCGCTGGTACACCACGGCCCCTCCTTCGAGGGTCAATCTCAGGCCCTCGACCGGCTTCCAGACGAGTTCCAGGCCGATCGGAAAGCGTTCATCGGCCACCACGCCATCGCGGAACC
>JBIPMO010000298.1:0-3768 GCA_044369085.1 Phycisphaerales bacterium | reverse complement strand
AGATACGAATAAGGCTCGACATGTGGTGATCCCCTTTGAGCGAACAACCGTACACAACCCGCATGAATACAACACGCCGGGTGATTTCGATGGCATGACCGCCCTGAAGAAGAGGCCGGAGGCGATCAGGCTTGTGACGATACCACCGGAACGTGCGCACGAGAAGAGCGAGGTCGTGATTCGCGGGCAATCTTCACGTTTGGCCCGGTTGGTGGGGGTTCGCCTGTTGCCGGGTGTGCGATGTTCCTCCGGCGGTGGGGGATTGGCGTTGCGTGGCTCGCACGACCGGTTCAGCGTGATCCATTACCCTGTCGGGCTCATATGGCCACGCCCCTGATCAGCCTGATCGCCCCCGCGCACAACGAAGAGGAGAACATCCAGCGCCTGGTTGAGGAAGTGGGCAAGGCGGGCAAGATGCTTTCGCGAGCGCTCGGCGGCGGGGATGACGACTTTGAGTTCGTGCTGGTCGATGACGGGTCGACGGACCGGACGCGAGTGATCGCCCAGGGGATGGCGGGGGAACGTCCGTGGCTGCGGATCGTGGGGATGACCCGCACACCGCCCGGCAAGGGGGGCGGGCAGTCGGCGGCGTTTCACGCCGGGTTCCGAGCCTGCCGGGGCGGGCTGATCGCGGTGCTGGATGCGGACCTGCAGAACGATCCGGCGGACCTGCCCGCGATGCTGGAACTGCTGCAGCGCGAGCGGGCGGACATGGTGCAGGGGGACCGGTCGCGGAACCGTCGGGACAACTTCGTTCGGCGCATCGGGTCGATCGTCGGGCGGCGCTTCCGCGGGTGGATCCTGGGGGACACGATCCGGGATACGGGGTGCTCGCTGCGGCTGCTGAAGCGCGAGATCGCGGTGCAGTTGCCGCTGGAGTTCAAGGGGATGCACCGGTTCATCCCGGTGATGGCTCGGCAGCTTGGCTACAAGGTGGTGGAGATGGCGGTGACGCACCGCCCGCGAGCGGCGGGGGAGACGAAGTACGGGATGGGGATCACGCAGCGTGCGCTGCCCGGGCTGATCGATTGCTTCGCGGTGCGTTGGATGAGCAAGCGGCGGCGGCCCGTTGACAGCGCGGAGGTGACGATTGTCGCCGCGAACGAGGCTCGGCGATGAAGTTTCCCAAGAAGTTCAAGTGGGAGCCCGCGGCGGCGATGATCGGCGTGCTGCTGCTGGGCTTCTGGCTCGTGTACAGCCAGGGGCAGCTCGGAAACATCAAGGTGGCCGAGGGCGCGACGACGGAGCAGGTGCGGATCGCCGAATCGCGCGGCGTGCTTGAGGCGAGCAAGACCGCGACGGGCGAATGGTCGTTTCGCATGCTGTACCGGGACGGAACGACGACCAAGACATTCGATGAAACGACGTGCCGCGAGGTCCTGGGTGACAACGTCTTTGCACACGCGACGGGCCAGCGGAGCAACTGGATGTTCCGGCTGTTCAACATCACGAGCTGGGCGGGGCTGACGTGGGTGCTCGTGGGCTTTGCCGGTCAGCTCGCGTTCAGCGGGCGGATGCTGATCCAGTGGTTCGTGAGCGAGAAGCAACGGCAGAGCGTGATCCCCGAGGCGTTCTGGTGGCTGAGCCTGATCGGCGGGATCATGCTGTTTGCGTACTTCGTGTGGCGTCAGGATGTGGTGGGGGTGCTGGGGCAATCCAGCGGACTTGTGATCTATGCGCGGAACATCCGGCTGATTTACAAGAAGCGGCGGCGCGAAGAGCGGGCGCGGTCGGAACCCGCCGCGGGCTGAACGTGCTGGATGCTTGAGGGGGCCGAGCCTTGCGCATGAAACGCGGCTCGTCGTCGGGCCCGCCGGACGCAAAAATAAAAACCGGATCGGCGCCGATACAGCGCCAGATCCGGCTTCCGGGGGGCAGGATTAATTCTGACAGGCAGAAGATACACCAAGGCAAGATGTTTGTCGAGCCAAACAATGGGACTTTTGTAAAGATTCCTGTGGGATCAAGGAAATTGCCCCACTTGGGGGGCCCACGATATTGATCGAAGCAGCGCATATGACACGATATGTAGGCTTTTTGCGCGAGTTTGGCTGATACATTCACTCTGTGAAGGTCCTCGGCATCGATCCCGGGCTGGCGCGCACCGGCTACGGGTGCATCGAAGTCGATTTGTCCACACCGTCGGAGGCTCCCGGGCTGATTGAGGCCGGGGTGCTGCGGCTGAAGCGGGAGACCTCGGTCCCGGCCCGGCTGGTTGAACTGGAGCGGGACCTGCTGGACCTGATCGATCGGGTGCGTCCGGTGTGCGTGTGCGTGGAGTCGCTGTTTGCCCACTACGGGCACCCGCGGACGGCGATCGTGATGGGGCACGCTCGGGGGGTGATCCTGCTCGCGGCGGCGCGGGCCGGGCTGCGGGTGCTGGAACTACCGCCCGCCGAGGTGAAGAAATCGGTGACGGGGAACGGTCGAGCGAGCAAGGAGCAGGTCCAGCAGGCGGTGGCGATGCTGCTGGGGCTCGCGAGCGCCCCCGAGCCCGCGGATGTGGCCGATGCGATCGGGATCGCGATCTGCGGGTCGCGGCGGCTGAGCGATCCGCTGGAGATGCGGGTGATCGAGCCGGTGGAGGCGAGGATCGGGGTGCGGCGGCGCGGCGTCCGAAGGGCATCGTGAGGGGCGGGACGCTCTTACACTGCCGGGCATGTCACGGATCGATGGAAATGCAGGGCAGGCTCCGCGGGCTCAGGTGCTGATCGTCGAGGATGAGGTCGACCACGCGGAGGTGATGTCGGATGCGCTGCGGCGGCCCGGGCATGTGTGCACGCTCGCCCACGACATCGAGCGGGCGATGGATGAGCTCAAGCACGGGCACTTTGATGTGATCGTGACCGACCTGCGGATGCCCACGAGCGGTGGGAAGCACGGGGTGGCCCCCGACGGGGCGGACGCGGGGATGAAGGTGCTGGACGCAGCTCGGCAGATGCAGCCCAGCGCCGAGACGATCATGGTGACCGCGCACGGGGATGTGCCGACGGCCCGGGCGGCGTTCAAGCACGGGGCGTACGACTTCATCGAGAAGCCGCTGGACCTGGAGGTGTTCCGTTCGCTGGTGAACCGGGCGGCGGAGACGGTGCTGCTGCGGCACTCGAGCGGGACGGATCTTTCACCCCTGGTGCAGCACGACGGGTTCGAGGGGATCGTGGCGGGGTCCGAGCCGATGCGGCGGATCCTGCAGACGGTGCGGACTGTGGCGGCATCGAACCTGCCGGTGCTGATCACCGGCGAGAGCGGGACGGGGAAGGAGCTGATCGCGCACTCGCTGCACAAGATCAGCGCCCGCAAGGACAGGAAGTACGTTCCGTTCAACTGCGCCGGGCAGGCCGAGAGCCTGCTCGAGGACCAGTTGTTCGGCCACGTGCGCGGGGCGTTCACGGGCGCGGAGAAGGACCGCGAGGGGGTGTTCGAGTACGCCGATGGGGGGACGCTGTTCCTGGATGAGATCGGCGACATGCCGACGAGCATGCAGGCGAAGCTGCTGCGCGTGCTCGAGAGCGGCGAGGTGGTGCGGCTGGGATCGAACGAGCGGCGGCGCGCGGATGTGCGCTTCGTGAGCGCGACGAACAAGGACCTGAAGGCGATGTGCGCGGCCGGGACGTTCCGCGAGGATCTTTACTTCCGGATCAAGGGGGTGGAGGTTCACCTGCCGCCGCTGCGCGAACGGCGCGAGGACATCCCGCGGATCATCCGTCACGCGATCGCGAAGTTCGCGGCCGGGATGAAGATCGATCCGCCCGACATCACCGATGCTGC
>JBIPMO010000296.1:0-3794 GCA_044369085.1 Phycisphaerales bacterium | reverse complement strand
AGCTCTTCCGCGGCTTCAAGTTCTGGGGCCTCGGGCAGAGCCTCGCCGACGGGCTCAAGTTCTTCCTCAAAGAGGACTACATGCCCAAGGGGGCCGACCGCGTGCTTTTCAGCCTCGCCCCCGCGGCCGCCGTCATGGCCGCGCTCATCGGCTGGGCCGTCATCCCCTGGGGCGGGCACTTGGCGATCCCGGATGTCACCATCGCGGGCCGGCAACTGATCGCGGGCTCCAACGTGCTCGTCGCCGCGGCCGATGTCAACATCGGCTTTGTCTACATGCTCGCCATCGCCTCGCTCGGCGTGTACGGCGTCACCCTCGGCGGCTGGGCCTCCAACAACAAGTTCTCGTTCCTGGGCGGGCTCCGCGCCTCGGCGGGCATGATCTCCTACGAGATTCCGCTGGGCCTCTCCATCCTCGCGGTGCTGCTCGTCGCGGGCACCGTCCGCCCGAGCCTGATCGTCGAGCAGCAGATCTCGCCCTTCCTCACGGGCGGATGGCTCGTCTTCGCCCAGCCGCTGGCCTGCCTGCTCTTCTTCACCTGCGCCCTGGCCGAGGCCAACCGCGCCCCATTCGACAACGCCGAGGCCGAGCAGGAGCTGGTCGGCGGCTACCACACCGAATACTCATCGATGCGCTTCGCTCTCTTCTTCCTCGCCGAATACGCCCACATGGTCACCAGCAGCGCCTTCCTGGTGACGCTCTTCTTCGGTGGCTACCACCTGCCCTTCGTCGAGCTGACGCACCCCGAGGCCGCGGGCATCCTTGCGGTCCTGGTCAAGTTCGCGGTCTTCTACAGCAAGGTCATGCTCGTCCTGTGCTTCATGATGCTCGTCCGCTGGACGCTCCCCCGCGTCCGCTACGACCAGGTGCTCAAGCTCTGCTGGTCATCGCTGATCCCGATCGCGATGGCGATCGTGGTCGCCACCAGCGTCATGGTCTTCCTGGGCTGGACCGCGACGTGGCAGATGTTCCTGATGAACCTCGCGCTGGGTGTGGTCATCATGGTCATCGCCCCGCTGATGCCCAAGCAGGATGTGAACCACCGCATCCCGCTCGCTGGCTCACGCTTCAGCCCGCTGCCGGGCGAGCACGTGATCACCGGCGCGGCCGGCCTGCACACCGATGATGACCCCTACGCCGGCCTGAGCAAGGACCCGCGCGGTGGGTTGGTGACGGTTCAGTAAACGACGCGGATTCGACTTGAGCTAAGGCCCACGGATCTGGATCCGTGGGCTTTTTCGTTTGCGCAATCGCGTTGTTCAAGCCTTCGGCAGCATCCGCCCGAACGTCCGCGGCCTGAACGGGTATGCCTCGAAAACCTCGCGCAGGTCCTTCAGCGTCACCTTGTTGATCAGCGCTAGCTCATCCTCGAGCGACATGTACGACCCCAGGTACGGCCACATCCGGCCCAGCCGGTGCATCCGACCCCCCGGACGCTCGCCCGCGAGCACCACGCTCGTCGCCAGCTTGTTGCGCAGCCGCTCCAGGTCATCCTCGGTCAGCGATGCGGGCAGCCCGGTGATCTCGCGCTCGACGATCCCCCAGATCTCATCCGCTCGGTCGGGATCGCCCGAGGCGTAGACGTAGACCGTCCCCGTGCCATCGTGGGCCTCGTACCCGGCCTGGGCCTCTTCGGCGATGCCCGTCTCGATCAATGACCAGTGCAGGCGGCTGTTGTCGGCCATGCCGAGCACCTGAGTCAGCATCATCGCGGCGTAGCGGCGCTCATCGGTCATCGCCGGGCCCGGGCTGATCGCCAGCAGGTACGCCCGGCTCACCTTCTCATCGCGCAGCGTGAACTCGCGCTCGTTCGTGCGCGGCGTCGCCGCATCGCGCTTGGCCCCGGTGCGAGCCCACGACCCGCAGGCCGCCGTGGCCTGGTCGACCACCTTCTTGAAGTCCAGTCGTCCGGCCAGCGCCAGCACGGTGTTGTCCGCCGAATAGCGGTGATCGAAGTACGCCTTCATCTGGTCGCGCTGCATCGCGGCCACGCTCTCGGCCGTCCCGAGCACGCGGTAGCCCAGCGGATGCGCACCCCAGAACTCCTCGAGCGCATGCTCGTAGAGCACCCAGAAGGGCTGATCCTTGTACATCGCGATCTCTTCCAGGATCACGCCCTTTTCCGTGTCAAAGTCCTCCGTCCGGATCGCGGGCCGCAGGATGTCAGAGAGAATGTCGATCGCCTGCCCCAGCCGTTCGGGCAGCGTCGAGGCGTGGAACGCCGTCATCTCGCTGGTGGTGAACGCGTTGTAGTTGGCCCCGATCTCATCAAACTCGCGGTTCACATCGTCGGCGCTGCGGCGCTCGGTCCCCTTGAACATCATGTGCTCGAGGAAGTGGCTGACACCCATCACCTGCTTGGCCTCGTCCCGAGCCCCCGTCTTGACGAAGAACCCGCACGCCGCGGTGTGCGCATCGGGGTCGGTCTCGCTGATGATCGTCAGCCCGTTGGGAAGCTTCGCGTGCTCGAACGTGACAGGCATGGTTAGCTCCGCATCCCCAGCCCGGGGATTGGCGGGAGTGTAGGCGATGGCGAGCGAGCGGCGGCCGTTCTCAGCGCACCCGGCGGCCCAGCGCCACGATCCCCGCCACGCTCAGCAGCGCGACCGCCCCCGGCGCGGGCACGGGCGGCAGGCTCGCCGTGAAGTTCCGCGTCCCGACCGCGAACTTCACCTCCTCATCGCCGCTGGAGTTCGCATCGCGCGTCCCGGAGATCAGCCCGCTGAATGTCCAGCGGTGTAGCGACAGGTCGGAATCGGCCACCAGACGCTGGGTGTAGGACCCCAGGGCCTCCCCGGGGCCAGAATCAATCGGCGACACACTGCCGTTCACGAAAGCACCATCCGCGATCGAAAGCGTCTGGCTGGTGAAGGCCAGCTCGCGGAAGGTCAGCATCGAGTTCGCTCGCGTCGCCCGCGCCTCCAGCAGCAGCCCGTTGAAGGACCCGCCCGGCGCGAACCCGTTGAGCAGCAGCGTCGTCGACCCGGTCGGCGGCGAGGAGAACGAACCCCACGACAGCGTCGTCACGGCCGTGTTCGCCGCGCTTGTGAGCGAGAAGATGAACCCCTCCCCCGGGATGTTCGAGAAGGAGAAGTGGTACTCCTTGCCCGAGGTCTGGCTGTTGCTGCCGATGTTCGTCGAGATGAAGTTGCCGCTGGAAGTCCCCGTCCCGCGGTCGAGCGACTGGTCCCAGTTGGTGTGCGAGAACCGCAGCTTGGCCTGGGCCGTCGAAAGGCCCGATCCGCTCACCACCGCCTGCGATGAGTTGATGTACACCATCCCGGCCAGAGCGGGAGCCCCCGCGAACATCACCATCGCGACGGAAACACACGACATCGGACGCATGAGCCTTCCTCCGCCATCATCCGGGCTCGGCGATCACCGCGGCTGTGCTCCGCGAACGATTCGCCGCTCCCCATGCGGATAGGCTTCGATACGACGGCGAGCGGTGCAAGTTCGCATGCATCGGTTCGCACGTTGCCGGGCCCGGCGGCGCAGACTGGGCAATGTGTAGCGGTTACACCGAGGCCCACAGTTCGCAGCACGTGTTCCTGTAACCGTGTTCGTATCGAACCGCGCGACCGGCCCCGGCGTCACGCCCGGCGACGGCGGAGCAGCGCCACCCCCGCGAGCCCGGCCAGCGCTGCGGCCCCGGGCGTCGGGATCGGGATGCTCGTCACGTACTGCCGCGTCCCGACGGTGAACTTCACTTCCTCATCGCCGGCGCTGCTCGAGTCCCGTGTCGCGCTGATCAGCCCGCTGAAGGTCCACGCGTGGTTCGCCAGGTTCGTGTT
>JBIPMO010000002.1:0-33209 GCA_044369085.1 Phycisphaerales bacterium | reverse complement strand
TCGCCCAGCGCGGCATCAAGCGCGACGACGCCGATTTCATCCCCATCCAGGTCATGAACGAGGTCCTGGGTGCGGGCGGGTTCACCAGCCGCCTGATGAAGCGCATCCGCTCGGATGAGGGGCTCACTTACGGCATCGGCTCCAACTTCGGCGCGCGGGTCTATTACCCCGGCACCTTCACGATCCGGTCGTTCTCCAAGAACCGCACGGTCGCGCTCACCGCCAAGTTCGCGATGGAGGAGATGGAGAAGATCCGCACCGCCCCCATCACCGAAGAAGAGCTGACCACCGCCAAGGCCGCTCTGATCGAGACCTTCCCCCGCACATTCGAGAGCAAGCAGGGGACCATCAGCCTCTTCATCAATGACGAATGGACCAAGCGCGACCCCAGCTACTGGCAGACCTATCGCGAGAAGGTCGCGGCCGTCAACACCGCCGAGGTGCAGCGCGTCGCCAAGGAGCACATGGACCCCACCAAGACCATGCTTCTCATCGTGGGCAAGTGGGACGAGGTCAAGGAAGGCGATCCCAACGAGACCCGCGAGACCCACAAGGCGAACGCCACCAGCTTCTACGAGGGCAAGCCCGCCAACGCGCTGCCGCTGCGCGATCCGATGACCCTGGAACCGATCAGCAAGTGATCTGAACGACTCACTTCTAGATGCAGCACACGAAGCCCAGCGATGCGGATCGCTGGGCTTCTTTCTTGGTTCAAAAAATGCGCGGCGTTGGATGAACAACGAGGCGCGGGTGGGCACGCCGCGCCTCGTTGCTAACTGATCTGTTGATCGCGTATCACGCCGCCAGCGAGTAACGCCCGCTGCGGAGCCGCTCTTGAAGCCGCTGCTGGTCGCCGGGCAGGACGAAGCGCTTGAAGACGCACGCCATGCGGACGGGCCCGGGCTGGTCGATGTCGTCCTGCTCGACCCACACCACGTTGGCGAAGATGTAGACGGGCCTGCGCTCCGCCCACGACAGGCTGTTGCTGCCGGGGAGTTGGATCCGGATGGCGACGGTCGTCCCCGGCTCGATGGGGGTGTCGAGCTCGAAGCGCATCCCCCCTTCGGAGATGTCGTACGCGTGGCCGCTCCACTTGTACTCCTCCGTGTCGAGCGGTCGTACCTCGACCTGGGTGTACATGGAGGGCAGGACATAGCGCGCATGCTGCCTGCGCTCTTTGCCTCTGCCGCGATCTGCAACGCCACGAATCTTGGGGGCCTGCATGGGCGGTCCTCCGCGGTGTCTGCGGAACCTCTCGGGCGACGATGCCCTATCTGACCTCAATCGGCCCTCCTCCGCCGAAACTTTGACACCGTTTTCGGTCCGCGTCCAATCAAACCCCGGAAGTTGGGATCACAATCACCCGGCCTTTCAGCCGGGGACGGCCCTCATTCTCATCGCTTGATGCCCGCAAACGCCCGCCCGGCCGCGGCTTAAGCCCTGCTGGTCGCCGAGCGCGGCTGGCCGAGAAACTCGACGCTGAGATGCTCGACGCTCGCTCCGAGCCTCGATTCGATCCTGTCTCTGAGGTCCGAGGCCAGGGCGTTCATGACCTCGCGGCTCAGATCTTCCGGCAGGTCCATCACTTCCCCGGAGGTCGTGGTCACGTGCAGGTGGTTCGAGACATCCGCGTCGTACCGGGCCGGCCCGTCGCGCATCGCGAGTTTGCGCACGAGACCGGCGTTGATGAGCGCTTCCAGCGTGTTGTAGACCGTCGCCAGCGAGATGCCGGGCGTTGCCGCCTGGATCATCCGGTGCAGTTGCTCGGCGGTGGGGTGCGATTTGACGGCAGCGAGCGCCTGATAGACATCCATCCGCTGCCTGGTGCAACGCAGGGAGTTGTCCGTGAAAACGGATCGAACATCGGGCATCACGGCGAAAAAGACCTCCGAAGTTCCGGACCCCGGCCGCTCATCTCGGTCCCGAGGCGGCGGTAGGAGAAGTATTGGCCGGTCCGACCCGCCGGACAACTCCCATACCGAGGTGATCGAAACTTTGTCACGGCGGCCCATCCGCCACGAATCTGATGTGGTTTCATGGTCCAATAGCATCATCGGGGGCACCGATGGAGCGGCATGTGCCAGAACGGCGACCCACGATCGTGGTGACGGGACTCGGGGCCGTCACCCCGTTGGGGGTCGGTGTGCGTTCGTATGTTGCGGGGCTTCGTGCCGGTCGAACCGGCGTTCGGCGCCTGCCCGCCGAGATGGAGGGGCTCGAGCGCATCCGCAGCAGCGTGGCGGCGACCTGCCCGGACTTTGATCCGGCATCGGTGATGAGCGAGTCGGAGTGTCGCCGCCTTCCCCGTCTGTTGCCCATGGCGCTTGCCGCGGCCCGCGAGGCGATGTCGATGGCCCGTGGCGATGCGGATGTTTCGTTCGCTCCGGCCGGTCTGATCCTGGGGACGGGCGCGGGGGGCATCGACTTCACCCTCGATCAGGCCAAGCACGCGTACGAATCGGACCAGGTGATCGGCTCGGCCGATGGCACGCGGGGCGGGATTTCCATCTGGACCATCACCAACGCGACCCACGGCAACCTGTCGGGCGAGCTCTCGATCAGGCTGGGGCTTCACGGCCCTTCGTGGTGCATCAGCACGGGCTGCGCATCGTCCAGCGACGCGATCGGGATGGCGATGGAGACTCTCCGCTCGTCGCGCCCGGGTGTCCCGGATGCGATGCTCGTCGTCGGGGCGGATGCCCACGTCCGCTGGGAGACGCTCGCGGGCATGGAGCTGCTGAAGGTGATCTCGACCCGTGACTTCCGGCGCGGCACGGATGAAGAAGCGGCAACCGCATCGCGCCCGTTTGATCGGACGCGCGACGGCTTTGTGCTCGGCGAGGGCGCGTGGGCGGTGATGCTCGAGCGTGAGCAGGCCGCGCGGGAGCGCGGGGCCCGCGTGCTCGCTCGGGCCTCGGGCTACGGCGCGACATGCGATGCGTTCCATCGTGTGCGCCCATCCCCGGACATGCGTGAGAGCGCCCGCGCCATGCGATTGGCGCTCGAAGATGCCGCCCTCGCGCCCGGAGACATCGATGTGCTTCACTACCACGGCACGGGGACGAAGCTGAACGATGCGCTCGAGACCACCGCCGCCAAGCTCGTCTTCGGCGACCACGCCCCGCGACTGGTCGGTCACTCGGTGAAGGGGGCGATCGGTCACCCCCAGGGGGCGTGCGGGGCGGCGGCGGTTGTGGCCACGCTCGGCGCGATGCTCGGCCTCGATGCGGGCGAACCCTTCGTTCCACCCACGGCCACGCTGGCCGAACCCGACACCGAGGATGGGTGTGACCTGGACTACACCCCGCGAACCCCGCGGCCCCGCGAGCACCGTCGCCGCGTGATGATCAACTGCCTCGCCTTCGGCGCCAAGAACAGCTCGCTGACGTTCGAGCTTGCCTGAGCTACGCCAGCACGAACCACGGCCCGACCCTCATCGCTTCTCCCCGCGCCCGGCGAACCGGTAGCCCTCCGGGGGCGGTGTGCCGACCACGCTCATCCGGGCATAGACCTCGGCGTTCTGCTTGAGCGACACACCAAGATCGAGCGCGTGCCGCACCCGGGCCTGCGAGACGATGTCGCCCGGGTTCGGGCCCGTGATGGTGACGAACGCTCGCCGGACCTCAAAGTCATCCCGAACGGTGTCGAGGGTCACCGTCCACCCGCCCGTCGGGGTGGTGATGTCGGCCATGTGGGTGCGCGTGCTCGCGGCCATCACGATCTCCGGGCCGGCGTAGGGGGATGGGTCGATCACCATCGGCCCGCCCTTGTTTGCGCCGCAGCCGGCTAAAAGAGAAACTGCCGTGAGCGCCATCGCCATCCACAAACGCATCGGTGTCATGGCATGTTTATACCGGCAGCCGGTCAAAGCGACTCGTCGATCCGCAGCGGCCGGGCGTGTTCCTGCAGGAAAGCCACCAGGTCCCAGGCCGCCTGATCGGTGGTCGCATCGCTGAAGGCCGCGGAACAGCGGTCGCCACCATCCTCGATGCGCACGGCGTAGCGCATCTGGTCCGGCAGCGCCGGGGCCTTGGCGGATGCGGCGTGGCTGCTGCCGATCACCCCCGCCTTGGTCAGGAGGCGAGCGAGGGTTTCCCGCTGTTTGGGTGCGAGCGACTGCGAGTCCAGACGACAACCGCGACGGAGGCCCGCGAAACCGCCTGATTCTTCGTAGATGACCTGCATGGGCAAGTGTAGGTTCACGGGCCCGGGCGGGGACGAGTGGGGCCTTAAAGGCCGACGCTGGTCCAGGCCTTGTCGATCGACTTGGCGACCACACTCGTTGCGCCGTACATCTGACCGGCGACGGCTCGGCACTCGGCGGCCATGTGATTCATCTGGCTGTTGGGGACCAGATTATGCATGACCTTGTACCAGACCTTTCCGACCTTATCCCAGGGCTTCCCACCCGCGCTGGTGCAGGCGAGGAAGAACGAGTGGTTCGGAATGCCCGAGTTGATGTGAACACCACCGTTGTCACCGGTCCCGGCGTAACGGTCCTTGTAGTGACGCGGTTGCGGATCGGTGCCGAGGTACGGGTCGTTCTGGTAGGCCGTGCCCGGCGCCGCCATCGACCGGATCGCCTTGCGGGTGGGGGCGGCGACGACGAGGTCCGCGCCCACGAGCCAGGATGCTTCTCTCGCCTGGCTCAGCGCGAGCTTCCACTGGCGGATCATCACGCCGAAGACATCGGCGAAGTGCTCGTTGAGGGCCCCGGATTCGCCCTGATACACGAGCGCCGAGCTGTACTGCACCACGCCGTGGGTCAGCTCGTGGCCGACGACATCCATCGACCGCGTGAAGCGCTGGAAGACGGTGCCATCGCCATCTCCGTACACCATCTGCTGGCCGTTCCAGAAGGCGTTGTTGAAGCGGACGCCCGCGTGGACGCTCGAAACCAGCGCCAGGCCCTTATTGTCGATGGAGTTTCGGCCGTGGAACTTGTTGTAGAAGTCCCATGTGTGCCCGCTGAAGTCGTAGGCCTCGTTCGCGGCATCATCCTTCTTGACGGCCTTCTGCCCTTCCTTGCGGATGAGCTTGCCCGGGAGGTTTGAGTTGGGCGGGTTCTTCCCGCCCTGCGTGTAGACCATGCGGTTCTTCTTTGCTGCGCCGACCAAAGGGGCACGCATGGCCTCCATGCCGAGGGTTGCCGGCATGGCGGCGATGAACTCGCGGGCCGTCCGCACCGAGGCCGAGCTCTGCAGGCTGTCGAGCGCCGCCCGCCGCATGTTGGCATCCGGGCTCTCGGCCAGGCTCTCGAGCATGTAGGGGGGGATGATGCAGTGAAGCGGGTTCCGGCCGTGATCGCAGCGCGCAGTGCACATCGCAAGCTCCCTTTGAGAGACTGTTCCATGAAGGTCGCAGAGCGTCCCGCGAAAGCGAGGGCGCCTCGCCGCCCGGACGGGCGCGGCATACTTACAAACAGCGATGTTCAAGGTCGCATTCGTCCCGACGCGATGCAAGACGGGACGTAGACAATTTCTATCAAATAAGCAAAGGAACTAGGAAAGCCCCATGGCCTTGAGCATCGCCCGCCCCATGTCGCTGGGCGTGTCGGCCATGATGAACCCCGCGGCCTTCATCGCATCGATCTTGCTGTCGGCCGTGCCTTCGCCGCCGGAGATGATCGCCCCCGCGTGTCCCATCCGCTTGCCGGGCGGGGCCGTGCGCCCCGCGATGAAGCCCGCGAGCGGCTTGGTGACATGCTTCTTGGCGAACTCGGCCGCCGCCTCCTCATCGCTCCCGCCGATCTCACCGATCATCAGGATGCCGTGGGTCTCCGGGTCATCCTGGAAAAGCCGCAGGCAGTCGATGTGCGAGAGCCCCCGCACCGGATCGCCGCCGATGCCCACGCAGGTGCTCTGGGCGAGCCCGAGCTGGGATGTCTGCCAAACGGCTTCGTACGTGAGCGTCCCCGATCGGCTGACGATCCCGACGGCCTTGCTGCGCTTCGATTCGCTGATGTGTGTGTGGATGTAGCCGGGCATGATCCCGATCTTGCATCCGGCGTTCGTGTAGGTGCTGGCAGCGCTCTCGCCCGTGCCCGTCTTGGGCCCCGGGGTGATGACCCCCGGGCAGTTGGGGCCGATGAGCGTGATGCGCCGGTCAGCGGGGAGCGATGCGTTGAGATCATCAAGCACGGCTCGCGTGCGGACCATGTCCTGAACCGGGACCCCCTCGGTGATGGCGGCGATCACGCGGATCCCGGCGGCCGCGGCCTCGAGGATCGCATCGGCGGCGAATGCGGGGGGGACGAAGATCATCGTCGCCGTGGCGCCCGTCGCATCGACCGCGTGCTGAACCGTGTCGAAGATCGGCAGCCCGTTGGGATCCTTGGTCCCTCCCTTGCCGGGGGTGACTCCCCCGACCATCTTCGTCCCGTAGAGGTAGCACCCCTTGGTGTGGAGTGCACCGAACGAACCGGTGATGCCCTGGCAGATGACCTTGGTGTTTGCGTCAACGAGGATCGACATGGGGGACCTTTCGAGAACGAGCCGCGACCGGCGGGGAGCGGCACGATCCGGCGCGAATCGCACAGGATAGCCTCCCGCCCGCTCGGGCCCCCGCCCACGCCGCCAAGCAACAGACCGGCCCGGAACGCTGTCGTTCCGGGCCGGCCAAGGGAGCAATCAGAGGCCGAACATCTCGCCTGCTGGGTGGTGGTTCCGATCGCGGGCCGCTCAGCTGCCGCAGACGTTGCCGAACGCGGCGAGCACCTGGGTGATGTCCGTGAAGTTCACGAATCCACTGTTGTCGGAGTCGCCGGGGCCGGTGGCCGGGGTGTAGTTGGTTCCGAAGTTTGCGAGCACGGTGGTGATGTCCAGGAAGTTCACAAAGCCGTTGCGGTCGGCATCGCCGGGGCAGAAGGGGGGCGGCGGGGTGATGTACTCGTACGCGCCAAAGTCGGGCAGCGCTCCGGGGATCGGGTCGCCGTTCAGGACCCGGGCGTTGCCCGCGAGGTCCACGGTCACATCCGTCGGAACCGCCAGCAGCGACCCCGTGTCACGATATGGCGAGGATGAGGAGAGCTGGAAGTTGTCATCATCGTTGCCCAGGATGTTGTCCGAGCCGTCGGCATCGACGAACATCGGGTTCAGGGTGGGCAGGTTGAACACGGGGTCCTCCATCGCGCTGAAGGCCGGGCTCACGGCGCCCTGGAGCGACACGCTCGATCCGCCGCCCTTGGTGTTGGCCCAAAGGATCGAGTTGACGAGCGTGGGGGTGTGGGGCGAAGTGGCGGCGACCGTTCCGCCGTCCCGCGCGTAGTTGCCGAAGAAGGTGCAGTTGATGATCGAAGCGCTCGTGCCCGACGGCCCGCTGTCGATGAAGGCGCCACCCTGGCCCTGGGCCGAGTTGGCGACGAACAGGCAGTTGATGAACCGGGATCCGGTGCACCAGTTCTTGACCGCGCCGCCGTCGAACGAGGTCTGGAAGAAGGTCAGCTGCTTGCACTCGTTCTTGCGGAAGATGCACTCGCGCACGGTGAAGGTCGAGAAGCCGGCGAAGAAGATCCCGCCGCCGTTCACGCTGACGTTGGAAGTGAACTTGCAGCGAGCGATGGTGCCGCCGCTCTCCTCGTTGGCGCTGATCCCGCCCGCGTAGTACGCGGTGTTGCCCTGGAACACGCAGTCGGCGATGAGCATGTTCACGCTGCGGAGCGCATCGATCCCGCCGCCGCGGAAGGTCCCGGGGTCGTTGTTCAGGAATCGGCAGTTGGTCACGATCGTCCCGGTGGTGTCGTAGATGCCCATGCCCGAACCGCCGAAGGCGAAGTTGCTCTCGAACGTGCAGTTGTTCACGACCGGCCCCTGGCCGCCGCTGACATAGATCGCGCCGCCCAGGCCGGTCTGGAAGTTTCCATCGCGCTGCGCGAGCCTCAGCGTGAACCCGTCGAGCTGGGCCGTGTTGCTGACGTTGGTGGCGGTGACGATGGTGTAGGAGTTGTCGGTTCGCGTGTTGAAGACGCCGATGTCGGCCGACAGGATCGTGGCGTTCACGGCGGGGTTGCGCTGCGAGGCCTGGGCCTCGGTCCCGGCGAATCCGCCGAGCAGCTTGACGCCGTTCTTCATGGTGAAGGTCGCCGCCCGATCCGCCGACCCGACGGGCTGGGCCACGGTCGTGTCCGGGCGATAGGTGCCCGCGGCCACCCAGATCTCATCGCCCGGCTGGGCCACGCTGAGGGCGTAGGAAAGGTGCCGCGCGGCCCGTGCCCAGGTCGTGCCGTCCCCGTTGGTGAGAGGCGCATCATCGTTCACATAGATGATCGCGGCGTTGGATGCGGTGCCGGACAGCCCCAGCAGGGCGGTAGCGGCGAGGCGGCACATGTTGTTGCGAAGGCTGGTCATGGCGAATCTCCCTTTCAGATGGCCTACAGTTTGGTCGATGATCGGGTTCATGGTGCCCCAACCGCCATCCAATCCGGCGTGTCTGATCGCCGACCATCACCGCGGAAGAGTTTTTGATTCTGAGAGCGTAAAACCCGGTGTAGACTCAGCATGCGTCCGTGCGCCGCTGCCTGCGGTCGAGGTCAATCCGAATCGCAAGGGCCGTTGCAGGGGGTCCGCCCAAGGGAGAAGAGCGCCGAGCATGGCCACGACTCCTGACAACCAGGTCACCCAGATTCTCAAGGCGGCCTCCGCGGGCGACAGGCTCGCCGCGGAGAATCTGCTCCCTTTGGTCTACAACGAACTTCGCGCGCTCGCCAAGGCTCGGCTTCGGCACGTTCCTCCGGGGAACACGCTCCAGCCCACCGCTCTGGTCCACGAGGCGTACATCAAGGCGGTGGGGGAGGCCGATCCCGGTTGGGACGGGCGGGGGCACTTCTTCGCCGCCGCGGCGCGTGCCATGCGGAACATTCTGGTCGACCAGGCGCGCCGCAAGGCCGCGATGAAGCACGGCGGGGGTGCCGCCCGAGCCGACCTTACCCCCGACCTGCTGCCGATCGACGCTCCCGCGGCCGACATGCTGGCGTTGGATCAGGCCCTGGAGCGCCTGGAACGCGAAGACCCTCGCAAGGCGCAGGTGGTGATGCTCCGCTTCTTTGCGGGGCTGACGAGCGAACAATGCGGGCAGGTCATGGGCATCTCGACGCCGACCGTCGAGCGTGACTGGCGCTTCGCCCGATCGTGGCTCGCTCGCGAACTGGGTGAGGACCACGCCGGCTCGGAGGAAGCCCGGGGGCAGCGGCCGTGAGCGATCACACGACGATGCACGACGCCCAGCGGCACCGTCGTCTGGTCGAGAGCATCTTTCAGCGGGCCGCCGATGCGCCGCCCGAGCGCCGATCGGCGCTGATCGCCGAACTCTGCGGCACCGACTCGAATCTGGGCGAGGAAGTGCGCAGTCTGCTCCGGCGCTTTGATGAGGGAACAATCAGCGTGCTCCGGGCGGACAACGCGCCCGCCGCGTTGCTCGACGGGATCGTTGAGAAGCCCGGCGATCGGCTGGGGAACTACACCATCGTCGACACCCTCGGCGAGGGCGGATTCGGGATGGTCTATGTCGCCGACCAGTCCGAGCCGGTCCGGCGCAGGGTGGCGTTGAAGATCCTGAAGGCGGGCATGGACACGGCGAGCGTCCTGCAGCGCTTCGGAGCCGAGCGTCAGGCCCTGGCTCTGATGGATCACCCATCGATCGCCAAGGTTCTCGACGCGGGGTCGACGCCGACGGGCAGGCCCTACTTTGTGATGGAACTGGTCCACGGGCCGCCGCTCACGCGGTACTGCGATGAGCGCACGCTGACCACGCGTCAGCGACTGGAACTGTTCGTTCAGGTCTGCCGCGCTGTGCAGCACGCCCACCAGAAGGGAGTGATCCACCGCGATCTCAAGCCGTCGAACATCCTCGTGTCAAACGACGACGGCCGCCCGCTGCCGAAGGTCATCGACTTCGGAATCGCCAAGGCCACTTCGGCCGCGCTGACCGACAACCCGGCCTTCACGCTGCAGGACCAGGTGATGGGCACGCCGGAGTACATGAGCCCCGAGCAGGCGGGCTCGGCCGGTCGCGACATCGACACGCGCACGGACATCTACTCGCTGGGGGTGATCCTGTACGAGCTGCTCGCGGGCGCTCTCCCCTTCGATTCGGGCACGCTGCGCAGCGGCGGGCTGGTGGCGATGCAGCAGGTCATCCGCGAGGTCGATCCGCCACGCCCCTCGACGAGGCTCTCATCGCTGACGCACGAACTGCAGCACGCCGCCGCCGCCAACCGCCGCACCGATGCCGCCACCCTGCGTCGATCGCTCCGGGGCGACCTGGAGTGGATCATCCTCAAGGCGATGGAGAAGGACCGCGCGCGCCGGTACGACTCCGCGGCGGCGTTCGCTGCCGATGTCGAGCGACACCTGCGCGACGAGCCCGTGCTCGCGAGCCCCCCCGGCGCGACCTACCGCGTCGGCAAGTTTGTCCGTCGCCACCGCACCGGGGTCGCCGCGGGGGCCGCTGTCGCGATCGCCCTGATCGCCGGCCTGGCGGCGGCGGCGACCGGGTTTGTTCGCGCCAGCCGCGAGCGTGACCTGGCGGTCGTGGCCCAGGAAGCGGCTCTCCGAAGCGCGCGCATCGCGCGCCAGGAGGCGACCAAGGCCGCCGAGGTCAGCAGGTTTCTCAACGGCGTGCTGACTTCTGTCGATCCGGACCGCGCGCAGGGCAAAGAGCCTACCGTTCGCAGCGTGATCGATGAGGCCGCCAAGCGCCTGGATGCCGACGGGCTCGAAGACCAGCCCGATGTCCGCGCTGAACTCCTCGAAACCATCGGCGGCGTGTACCAGGCGCTGGGCTTCTACAAGGAAGCACGCGACAATCTCGCCCAGGCCGTCGAGTTGATCGACCGCGTCGATCCGGTCTCGCTGCGAGCAGCGCAGGTGCGCGAGGAACTCGCGACCGCGCACATCGATCTCAACGAGTTCAAGCCCGCGGAGGAGCTTCTCGTGCGGGCCGAGGAGATCCGCCGCGCCACGCCCGGCCCGGACGACGATGAGGGCCCGCAGTGGCCGCAGGGGCTCGCCGCAATCTATTACCACACCGGCCGCTACGCTGAGGGAGAGGCGTTGCTGCGCCGATTCGTCGCGCGAGCCGAAGCGAACAAGGACCACGACCGCTCTGCGCTCATCGATGCCCTCACCGGGCTGGGGACCAACCTCGAGGCCCAGGGCCGCTACGAAGAGGCCATCCCGCTGCTCGAGCGGGCGGTCGCCGAGCGAAAGGCCTTGCACCCCGATGGCCACACCTCGGTCGCCAACGCGCTCAACGGGCTGGCGAACACGCTCGAAGCCGCGAGCAAGCTCGACCGCGCCGAACTGGCCCACCGCGAGAGTCTTGCCATCAAGCGCCGTCTGCTCTCGCCCGACCATCCTGACACCGGGACCACGCTCAACAACCTCGGGCTGGTCCTCTCGCGTCAGGGCAAGCTCGTCGAGGCGGAACAGATGCTCCGCGAGGCCCTGCGGATCCGCCGGGCCAGTCTTCCCACACCCCACAGCAACACCGCCGCGACGGTCAACAACCTTGCACGCTGCATCGCCGAGCAGGGCCCGGAGCGCCGGGCTGAGGCGATCACGCTGATGACGCAGGCGCTCGAAGAGGCGAAGGCCACCGTGCCCGAAGGCCACATCATGCTCTCGGCCTTCAGGGGCAACCTCGGGAACCTGCTCTGGCAGGACGGCCGCAACGAGGAGGGCGGTGAACTGCTTTCCCGAGCGTACGAGGACATGACCAAGGCCGTCGGCCCGGCGCACCGCCGCAGCCGCCTGATCGCCGGATACCTCGCCGACATGTACGCCGCCAAGAGCCTGACCGATGAATCAAGGAAATGGCGGGACCTGGCCTCCGAGCCGCCGAACGCGAAGTGATGGCCGCCGCGCTCAGATGGCGTGGGCCTTCAGATCCTCGAGATCGATGTAGTCAAGCGCGGCCTCGTGCGTCGCTTCCAGCACCACGCGCGGGGCGGTGCCGGCGGCGAGCGCCTCGGCCCAGCGCATGGCGCACAGGCACCAGCGGTCGCCGGGCTTGAGCCCCGGGAAGCCCCATTCGGGGCGCGGAGTCGAGAGGTCGTTGCCGCGCGAGAGCGAGAACTCAAGGAAACTCGCGGTCATGATGGCGCACACCACGTGAGCACCAGCATCATCGGGACCGGTCTCGCAGCAGCCCGTGCGCGTGAACCCGGTCAGCGGGCGGGTTGAGCACAGCGCGAGCGGCCCGCCGAGGACGTTGCGAGCGGCGGAGGGTGGTTTGGGGGCGGGGGCGATCATGGGTGGGAGAAGCCATCGAGGCATCAAGCCATCAAGGCATCAAGTGAAGATGAAAGGCGAGGGGAAACACGATTCAAGGACTGTGATTGGTCTGGACTGGATGGCTCGAAGCCTCGAGGTCTTGTTCACACATTGAACAGGAAGTGGCACACATCCTTGTCCTGCATGACATAGGACTTGCCCTCGACGCGGAGCCGGCCCTTTTCTTTGATCGCTTTCTCGTTGTGCAGTTCCGCGAGGTCATCCACGCTGTAGATCTCGGCGCGGATGAAGCCCTTCTCGAAATCGGTGTGGATGGTCCCCGCGGCCTGCGGGGCTGTGAAACCGATGGGGATGGGCCAGGCGCGGACTTCCTTGGGCCCGGCGGTGTAGAAGCTCTGCAGCCCGAGCAGGCGGTAGGCGGCGCGGGCCACGCTGTGCAGCGCCGGCTCGTGCAGGCCCAGGCTCTCGAGCATCTCCTTCTTGTCATCCGGGCCGAGGTCGGCGAGCTCGCTCTCGATCTTGGCGCAGACCGGGACCACCTGCATGCCCTCTTCCGCGGCCCGTTCGCGGACGCGTTTTGCGTGCTTGCCCTCGCCGAGCACATCGTCCTCATCGACGTTGGCGATGTAGAGCACCTTCTTGGCGCTCATGATCCCGAGGCTCTTGAACTCCTTGCGTTCCTCGGGGTTGTCGAGCTGGTGATTCTCGAGCAGCACGCGGGCGGGCTTGCCCTGGTCGAGGCAGACGCGCAGCTTCTTGAGGACTTCGAGGCGCGCCATGGCCTCGGGCTCGCGGCTCTTGGCGCCGCGCTCGGCCTTGGACATCGACCCGTCGACGGTCTGGAGGTCGGCGAGCATCAGCTCGGTCTCGATGGTCTCGATGTCGCGGATGGGGTCGACCGTCCCGTTGACGTGGGTGATCTCCTCGCCGCCCGGGGCCTTCTCGAAGCAGCGGACCACGTGGCAGATGGCATCCACTTCGCGGATGTGGCTGAGGAACTTGTTGCCCAGCCCCTCACCCTGCGATGCGCCCGCGACCAGGCCCGCGATGTCGACCAGGCGCAGCGCCGCCTGGATCGTCTTCTGGGACTGGATGTACTTGAGGATCGTGGTGAGCCTGTCATCGGGGATGGGCACGACACCCACGTTGGGCTCGATGGTCGCGAAGGGGTAGTTGGCGGCCAGCGCCCCCGCGTTGGTGAGCGCGTTGAAGAGGGTGCTCTTGCCGACGTTGGGCATTCCGACGATTCCGGCTTCCATGATGGGGGCCCATGCTTTCGAAGTTGGTGGCTGGGGGGTGATCGGAGGCGAGCGGTTCGGGTTTGGGGAGGGGATAGTAGCGGGGGAGGTACCACCCCCGGGGTTCGGCCATGAAAGCGCGGCCGGACGCTTGCTAAGCGAGCATGACGGACGGCCAGCGATCTTCATCGGTGATCGCCCGCTTGAGACGCAGGAGGTAGTCGCGGCGGGGGATCTCCCGGCCGCCGAACCTGGCGACGTGCGAGGTGACCATCTGGGTGTCAAAGAGCGCGTAGCCGGCGGCGGCGAGCGCGCGAACGATCAGCACGAGGCAGATCTTGCTCGCATCGGTGCCGTCAAAGGGGTGGCGCGAGCCATCCTCGAGTCGTGGCTGCGGGATGTGGAACATCGACTCGCCGAAGAACGCCGCGCCGATCGAGACGCCGTACAAGCCGCCGACCAGCCGCTCGTCGCCGGTGTCCGGGTCGGCACGCCAGGCCTCGATGCTGTGGGCGTGGCCGTGGCGGTGGAGCATGCCGAACCATTTGATGAGGGTGTCATCGATCCAGGTGCGGTCGTTGTCGGGCGCATCATCGGTGGGGATGCGCGGCAGCGCGCACCCGCGCATGACATCCTCGAAAGCGCTGTCGACGCGGATATCAAAGTCATGGTTGCGCAGGCGCGAGAGCAGACGCGAAGGGATGTGCAGCCCTTCGTCCGGCGTCATCGGCAGCACGCCGCGGGGATCGGGGCTGAACCAGTGGATCTGCGGCTTGGCGAAGGGGTTCCAGGGCGGGGGCCCGTCGGCCATGGGGAAGTAGCCGCGGCGATAGGCATCGAGGATCGCGCTGACGACCTGGTCCTCGCTCGGCGCTCGGCGTGGTCGGTGGCTCACGAGCCTTCCACGGCCTCCAGGATCAGGTGCAGCACGACCTGGTGCGCCTCCTGAACGTGCTCGGTCTCGTTGGTCGCGACCACCAGCGCGTGGTCGCACAACGGAGCGCACGCGCCGCCCCCCTTGCCGAGCAGGCCGATCGTTCCGACGCCCTTGCGGCGTGCGGCTTCGAGTGCCTTCACGATGTTCGGGCTGTTCCCGCTGGTCGAGAAGACCACGAGAACATCGCCGCGCGAGGCCAATGCCTCGACCTGGCGAGCGAAGATGTCCTCAAAGCCGTAGTCGTTGGCGATGCAGGTCAGAGCGGTCGGATCGGCGTTGAGCGAGAGCGCCGCAAACGGTCTGCGGTCGCGCTTGTAGCGCCCGATGAGCTCTTCGGCCAGGTGCAGCGCTTCGGCGGCGGACCCGCCGTTGCCGCAGGTGAAGAGCCGGCCCCCTTCGGCCAGGGTGGCGCGGACGGCGCGACCGATGCGTTCGATCATGCCCGCCTGCTCGGCGAGCGAGGCGATCACATCGGCCGACTGGGCCACGCGGGCGCGGATGAAGGTGGTGTCGAAGGACATCGGGGGAAGTGTCGCCGGGTCGGGGGGCGGAATCCAGTCGCGGGCCGGGGACTTGGAAGATCTCGGTCATGAGGCCCGGTCGGGGGAGAGCGATCGAGCGTGGCGCGTTTCGGCGGGTTCGGCCTCGCTTGCCCGGCCTTTGTGCCCGGGGCTTGTTCACCTCGTATCGCCTATAGTTGTGGCCCTTCCGGGCGGGCTGGATCGAGGGCGTAGCTCAGTCGGTAGAGCAGCGGCCTTTTAAGCCGCGGGTCCAGGGTTCGAGTCCCTGCGCCCTCATTGATTCGGACGACCACCGGCAAAGAATGCCGGGCGAATGACCAGAGAGAGGCAGGACGACCATCGCAACAACGGTGCTTCACGCGTGCTGGACCGGCTCGGGGCTGGCCCTCTGGGGCGAGGTTGCGGAGGCTTCGGGCGTCGCTGACCCCGGGTCAACGACCACACCCATCGCGATGCCCCACCCGTTCGCCGCGTCCGTGAGCGCGATCGAGGTGTGCCTCCGCGCGGTGCTGCCGGACGCCGCGACGCACACCCCCGGCACGCTGCGGCTCCGGTTGCCGACCTCGCGGGCGAGGCCGATGCCGAGCCCGGCGCTCGCCCACGCGGGCGGTCACGCCGCGCATGAGGCGGGGGATGCGGCGGCGGTGGCGCTGTGCGAATGGGTCGCCCCGTGTGTGAACCTCATGCCGCTCGATGCCGCCCGGCTGCTTGAGGCTCTCGAGGATCTGGATGTGGCGCGACTCGAGGGGGCGGATGTGCCGCCCGAAGCGCCGGCGGTGTCGGACTCCGTGCGTTTCTACGCCACGGCGTCGCGGATGGCCCGGTCGATGCTCGCGCAGCAGCGTGTCGTGCCGGTGCTCGAACCTGATGTTGCCGGGTTGCGTGCCGCTTGGCGTCCCTGGCTCGGCGATGAGGCGGCCAATCAGCGGGTCGAAGGGCTGGTCAAGGCGATGCCCGCGGCGGCGCGGTCCTTGTGCGACCGTTTCGAGCATCAGGCGAGGGCCATCGTCGAGGACTTCCTGGGAGCGCTCACGGATGCCGCGGTGCGTTCGGCGCTCGCCCGCGAGAACATGGCGGAGGCGATCGATGGCTGGGACGGCGCGGTCGATCCGCACGTCGCGTGGCTGGCCGGGCTGCTGCCCGAGGCCGGCCTCGTTCGAGCGGAGGATGCTCGGCGGACGACGCTGCTGAAGACCGTTCGGCGCTGGATCAGCACGCTCGAAGAGCGTGGGCCGGTTTCCGATTGGCGCCTGTGCCTCCGGCTGAACGAGCCCGTCGCGCTGGGCGGGCTGGGCGACCTCGAAGCGCCGGGCGACGATGTGGTGTGGACGCTCTCGTTCCACCTGCAAGCGGCCGAGGCGCACGCCGTGCTGATCGATGCCGAGGACATCTGGGCCTTGCGCGGCGATTCGGCATCGGTGGGGGGGCGTCGCGTCGAGCGTCCGCAGGAACTGCTGCTGAAGGAACTCGGCCGCGCGGGGCGGATCTATCGCAAGCTCGAGAAGGCATTGGCGGACACGAACCCCGAGGTGCTTGAGCTCAAGACGCGCGAGGCCTACGAGTTCCTGCGGGAGTTCCGGCCGTTGCTTTCCGAGCAGGGTTTCGGCGTCATCGCGCCGGAGTGGTGGGAGAGCCCGGCGGCCCGCGTCGGTGCGCGGCTGCGGCTGGATGCGCCATCGCTCGAAGACGCGAGCCGGCTCGGCTCGACCGCGCCGGGCGGCGCTGGGCGCGCGATGCTCGGCTTGTCGGCGCTGGTCGGCTATCAGTGGCAGATCGCGGTGGGGGAGACGCCACTCTCACTTGAAGAGTTCCAGAAGCTGGCGGCCAAGCGGGCACCGCTGGTGCGCATCGACGGTCGCTGGGTCGAGGTGCGGCCCGAGGATGTTCAGGCCGCGGTGAACTTCATCCGGGAGAATCCGGGCGGAGAGATGCGCGTCGCCGAGGCGCTGCGGATGGCGTACCGGTCGGATGCTTCGCAGACGGGCGTGCCCATCCTCGGGGTGGACGCGACGGGGTGGGTGGCTGAGTTCCTCGAGGGCACCCAGCCCGGCAAGTCGATCGAACACCTTGAAACGCCGGGCGGCTTCCACGGCTCGCTGCGGCCCTATCAGTCGCGCGGGCTTTCGTGGCTGGCGTTCCTGGACCGCCTGGGGCTCGGCCCGTGCCTGGCCGACGACATGGGCCTGGGCAAGACCGTGCAGATGCTCGCGCTCTTGGTCCACGAGCGCGAGCGTGCCGAAGCCGAGCGAGCCGCGGCGATCGCGGCGAACTCCGCCTCGCTCCCTGAAATGGTCGGGCCGACGCTGCTGGTCGTCCCGATGTCGATCGTCGCGAACTGGAAGCGCGAGGCGGAGCGCTTCAGCCCGTCGATCCGCGTGCTCGTGCACCACGGCGTGGAACGCCTTACCGGCGAGAACTTCTTCAACGAGGCGCTCAAGCGCGACCTTGTCATCACGACCTACTCGCTTGTTCACCGCGACCGGGCGTGGATCAGCCTGGTGCCGTGGCACCGCGTGGTGCTCGATGAGGCGCAGAACATCAAGAACCCATCCGCGAAGCAGAGCCAGGCGGTGCGCGACCTCGAAGCCCCGCGGCGCGTGGTGCTGACGGGCACGCCGCTGGAGAACAGGCTCGCCGAGCTGTGGTCGATCATGGACTTCTGCAACCCGGGGCTGATGGGCACGCTCGGAGATTTCCGCCGGCACTTCGCGGTGCCGATCGAGCGCTACCACGACAAGGACCGCTCCGGCAAGCTGCGGGCGCTCGTGAGACCGTTCATCCTTCGGCGCCTCAAGACGGACCCGACGGTCATCTCGGACCTTCCCTCGAAGGTGGAGATGAAGGAGTACTGCCGCCTGACGAACGAGCAGGTGACGATGTACGAATCGTGCGTCAAGGACATGCTCGGGCAGGTGGACAAGGCCGAGGGGATACGCCGCCGCGGCCTCGTGCTGACGGCGCTGATCCGTCTGAAGCAGATCTGCAACCACCCCGCGCAGCTTCCCAGCGACGACGGCCCGGACATGTCGGTTTCGCCGGATCCGGACCGTTCGGGCAAGTGCATCCGCATGATGGAGCTGCTGGACGAGGTGATCGCCGCCGGCGATCAGGCGCTGGTGTTCACGCAGTTCAGGCAGATGGGCGTGCTGCTGGCCTCCATGCTGCGGGCGCGGTTCGACCGCGAGATCCTGCTGCTCCACGGCGGCACCCCGCAGGGCCAGCGCCAGAACATGATCGATGCCTTCCAGAAGGGCGGGCCGCAGGCCCCGCCGGTGCTCGTGCTCTCGCTCAAGGCCGGTGGCGTGGGTCTGAACCTGACCGCCGCGAGCCACGTCTTCCACTTCGACCGCTGGTGGAACCCCGCGGTCGAGAACCAGGCCACCGACCGCGCCTTCCGCATCGGCCAGACCAAGAGCGTCAACGTCCACAAGTTCGTGGTCAGCGGCACGCTCGAGGAGCGGATCGACCAGATGATCGAGAGCAAGATCGCTCTGGCCGAGGACGTGATCGGCTCGGGCGAGGACTGGCTGACCGAGCTCTCGACATCGCAGCTCCGCGATGTGCTCACGCTGCGTTCGGACGCGGTCGCGGACGAATAGGCACGCTGCCGGGCCTCAGCGCACCGCCGCTTCGTGGTGCCGGACGATGTGGGCACCATCGCGCGACCACTCGACCGCGACGATATCGATGCGCACGGGCCGGTCCGTCCAGCCGTGCTTGCGGACCAGCGCACGCGCGACCTGGTGCAGCTTGCCCTGCTTGTGGGCGTGGACGTTCGCCTCCGGGCGGATGGGGTCCGGGTTGTCCGGATCGATGATGCGGGTCTTGACCTCGACGATGACGACGGTGATTCCATCGGGGGCGGCGCACACGAGGTCGGCTTCGCCCGGCGCGACGTGCGCGTTTCGCTGCAGGACGGTGTAGCCCTTCTTGCGAAGGTGCCGCGCGGCCAGACGCTCCCCGGCGGCGCCCAGAGCCTTCCCCGTTGGCGTGCGCGGGGTCAGAAGTTGGCTCAGCCAGTTGAGCATGGGTGTGTTGCCCGCGGCTCCACCTAGGTCTCTCTGTCTAGATGCGGGCAGAGGGTTACTTCTCGGGCTCCGGCTTTGTCGCCTCGGGCTTCGCGTCCCGCGGCTTCTGGATCAGGTATCGCTCGCCCGCGAACTCGAGCAGGCGGCGAACCATCTCCTTCACATCGCTGAACGACCCTCGGCGGAAGAGCTGCTCGAAGTAGCGGACTTCTTCCTCGCGTGACCGTTCGCTGCGGAGCTTGCGCTCGATCTGCTCCTGAGCGTCATAAAGCGACCGGCCCGGCTGCTGCTCGATGGTGTTCAGACGGATCCAGTACGCATCGCCCTTGAACTCCACGCGGGGCGTTGTCTGGCCGACGCCGAGCGCCTTGGCGGCATCGTTGAGCGGCGCGGGGCCGAAGAGCGTGGCGGCCGAGTACAGGCCGCCCTTGACCGTCACCTCGTGGCCGTTTGCCTTGTCGGGCTGCCACGTGCTGTACTGCCTGGCGATCTCATCGAACGCCGTCCCGGAGGCGAACGCGGCCTCGATGGCTCCGAGCTTCGAAGCATCCGCCGCGGGCACGCGGACGATCGTGAACTTCGCCACCGGCGGCGGGACGAACTCATCGATGTTCTGCTCGTAGTACAGGCGCACATCGGCGGCCGAGACGGTCACCCGGTTGCCGATGGCCCGGCGCAGCTGCTCGAGGATGAAGCGCCGCTCGGTGATGTCCTGGACCTTCTCTTCCAGGCCCAGACCCTCCGCCTCACGCAGGCGCTGCGACGCCAGAGCCTCGGAGCCCAGGTTGCCGCTCAGAAGGTCGCGGCGGACATCGTCGATGAACGCGAGCACGCCCATGCGCTGCTCGGGGGTCATCGCGCCCTGAAACTCTGACAGAAGCAGCTCGTCGCGGAGCTTGTCCCACAGCGCGGCCTCGATCTCCTTGCGAGCGAACGCGATGAACTCTCGGTCGTTCTTCCGGGCCGCCTCGCGTGTGAAGCGTTCATCCATGGGCTCGAAGAACTCATCGGCGTACACGGGACGGCCGTTGATCTGCCCGACGAGTTGGTCGACCTGCAGCTCGCGCTCGCGGGCGGCTCGGACGGGGCCCGCGCTCGGCGGCGGAGTCTCCGGCGCACCGGCAACCACGACCACATCGCTCGGCGGGGCATCGCTCGCTCGCGGCGGCGGCGTGTTCGTCGCGGGCGATGGCGAGACGGGGTTCGCGGCCGATTGCTCGCCGGGAGCGGTGGCGAAGTCGGCCGGGGTGACCGCCTGTGGTTCGGGGTGCGACGCCGCGCCGCCGGAACTCCCGCAGCCGCTCAGAGCCAGCGTCGCGAGCACCAGCGATGAGTGGACAACCTTCGACCGATCACGACAAGATGGCTTGAACCGCATTGCGTCGAGTCTCCATACCTGACGCCGAGGCCGAGGAGTTTCGCGGGCCGGCGAGGGCTCGGGGTGCCTCGCTCAGGAACAAAATCCCAGCCCTGACCGGGCATCCTACCCGTGCTCGCCCGTCGCGCCCGGGTGCCTTACACTTGCTGATTCACCCCCGAAGGCCCCGCATTCCGGCGGCAGGCCCTCGGTTGGAGGGCCTCATGAGCGACCCCGGACCCCCCGCCGCGCCGAAACTGATCATCGATGACGACTGGAAAAGCCAGGCGCAGGCCGAGAAGGAGCGGCTTTCGGAGGCGGAAGCCGTCAAGGCGAAGCCCGCCGCGGGTGCCGGCGCGGGCGCTGCCGGAGCCGAAGGGGAGGGAGAACTCCCGCCCGCAGACTTCCAGTCGCTGGTGGGGATGCTGATCACCCAGGCGCTGATGTACATGGGCGGCGTCGCCGACCGCCAGACCGGTCGGGCGGTCTTTGATCCGGAGATGTCTCGCTTCTACATCGATCTGCTCGGCGTCGTCGAATCCAAGACCAAGGGCAACCTGAGCGAGGATGAATCGCGCGACCTGCTCCAGGCCCTGAGCGAGCTGCGGACGCGGTACATCGAGTTGATGAAGATGATCGCCGCCCAGATGGCCCAGGCCAAGGCGGGCGGCGGAGCGGGCGGGTTCGGCGGGCCGGGGGCGCCGATCGGGCCCGGGATGACCGGGGGCCCGGGCGGCATGGGACTGAAGTTCTGAGCATCTCCGCCCGCGACCGGGATCAACCCGCGGGCGCTAGTGAAGGAATCACATCGTGGCCGAGTCCAAGTCCTTCCTTGAAGAGCATCACTACCTGCTTCGTCGGCTCCACAGCCTCAGCGGCATCGCGCCCATAGGCCTCTTCGTTATCGTGCACCTGATCACGAACTCTTCGATCGTGTGGGGGATGATCAACAAGGGAAAGCACGGCGATGTGCACGCCGGGGCCGCCACCTTCCAGCACGAAGTCAACTTCATCCACAGCCTGCCGTTCCTCATCTTGATCGAGGTCTTCGGGCTCTGGCTGCCGATCGCGTTCCACTCCGTCCTGGGGATCTACTACGCGACGACGGGCAAGGGGAACACCGGGGCGTACTCGTACCAGAGCAACTGGCGATACGCCCTCCAGCGAATCAGCGGGTACATCGGCGTCTTGTTCATCTTCTATCACATCGCCACGCTGCGCTGGGGTTGGACCTGGATGATCCCGGGCGGCACCGAGTGGACCGCCGAGTACGCGGGCAGCACGATGGCGATGGTGCTGCAGGGCGGGGCCGACGGCCTGACGCTCGGCGGCATGCTCGTCAGCGCGTTCTACATGCTCGGCGTGTCGCTGCTGGTCTTCCACCTCGCCAACGGCCTGTGGACGGCGGCCATCACTTGGGGCATCACGATCACCACCACCGCCCAGAAGCGCTGGGGTTACGTCTGCGCCGGGCTGGGGGTTGCGCTCATGATCGCTGCCTGGGCCGCGGTGATCGGCTTCATGACCCTGGACCCCGCCAAGGCTCGTCAGGCAGAAGAGCATCTGCTCCGCGGCAAGGCGTCGAATGACAATGTGCCCATCCTGACCGAGAACACGCCGCCCCGGCGGGACTGACCCTCGCCCGGGCCCGCTCGGTTGCCTTGGTCTCTCCGGGCTTGTTTCTGACCTTCTCCGCTCTCGATCGTTCAAGGACTCCGCTCATGGCCACCACTTCGCAGCGCGTCATCGTCGTCGGGGGCGGGCTCGCCGGGCTCGCGGGCACCGTCCGCATCGCCGAGGCCGGGCTCAACGTCGACCTCTTCTCGATCGTCCCCGTCAAGCGCTCCCACAGCGTCTGCGCCCAGGGGGGCATCAACGCCTGCAACAGCGTCGCGCGCCAGCAGGGGTACTCCGAGTACGAGCACTTCGACGAATCGATCTACGGGGGCGACTTCCTGGCCCACCAGCCGCCCGTCTTCGAGATGGCCCAGATGGCCCCGAAGATCATCGACCTCCTCGACCGCATGGGCGTCCCCTTCAACCGCACCGCCGAGGGGCAGCGCGACCTGCGGCTCTTCGGCGGTTCGCTCTACAAGCGGACGCACTTCTCGGGCGCGACAACGGGCCAGCAGCTCATGTACGCGCTGGATGAGCAGGTTCGACGCTACGAGTTCGAGGGCAAGGTCACCAAGTACGAGCACTGGGAGTTCCTGTGGCCCGTGGTTGACGATGAGGGCCGCTGCCAGGGCATCGTCGCCCAGGATCTCCGCACCATGCAGATCCGCGCCTTCCGCTCCGATGCGGTGGTCATGGCGACAGGCGGGAACGGACTTGTATTCGGCAAGAGCACCAACAGCGTGATGTGCACGGGCGCTGCCGCGGCGCGTTGCTACCAGGCCGGCGCCAAGTACGCCAACGGCGAGTTCATCCAGGTCCACCCCACCGCGATCCCCGGCGCTGACAAGCTGCGCCTGATGTCCGAGTCCGCTCGCGGTGAGGGCGGCCGTGTCTGGGTCCCCGCCAGAAAGGGCCCCGATGGCCGGTGGCAGCCGCACCCCGAGCCCGGGCGCGATGCACGCCAGATCCCCGAGACCGAGCGCTGGTACTTCCTCGAAGAGAAGTACCCCGCCTACGGCAACATCGTCCCGCGCGACATCGCCACCCGCGAGATCTTCAAGATCTGTCTCGACGGCTTCGGCGTCGCGGGCGGGCGGCAGGTCTACCTCGACCTCTCCTTCAAGCCCCGCGAGGAACTCGAGCGCAAGCTCGGCGGCATCATCGAGATTTACCGCAAGTTCGTCGGCGAGGATCCCTGCGAACTGCCCATGAAGATCTTCCCGGGCGTTCACTACACCATGGGCGGCCTGTGGACCACCTACACCCCGGGCAAGGATTACCCCCGAGCCAAGTCGGGCGAGATCACGGTTTCGGCCAAGGGCGGATGGGACCCCGAGATCGCTCCCAAGGTCGGCATGGAGAAGGGAGCCCCCAACAACATGATGTCCAACATCCAGGGGCTCTACGCGTTCGGTGAGGTCAACTACCAGTACCACGGCGCCAATCGCCTGGGGGCCAACGCGCTGCTGTCGTGCCTGTTCGACGGGCTCTTCTGCGGGCTGAGCGTGGCGAACTACGTGCGCGGCCGGTCGGCGGCCCCCGCCTCCGCCGCGCCGCAGGGCATGTTCGATGCCTTCGTCGCTCGCGAGGAGGACAAGGTCAAGCGTCTCATCGCCGCTCGCGGCAGGGAGAACCCCTACCAGATCGGCCTTGAACTCGGCGATGAGATGACCGATGCGAGCACGGTCGTGAAGACCGCCGCCCGCCTGCAGCAGGCTCTGGGCAAGCTCGACGAGTTGCGCGAGCGCTACAAGAACATCGCGATCTCGGACACGGGCACATGGACGAATCAGAACCTGGCCTGGGCCCGAGCGGTCGGCGACATGCTCGCGATGGCCGACCCCATCCTCCGCGGCGGCCTGCTCCGCGAAGAGTCGCGCGGCTCGCACTACCGCGAGGATTTCCAGGAACGAAACGATGACCGCTTCATGAAGACCAGCGTCGCCGAGTTCGACCCCGCGACGGGCAAGAGCAAGATCACCTTCGAACCCATCGAAGCGGGCCTCGTCACGCCGCGCAAGCGCACCTACGGAGCCAAGGATGGCGCGGCCGCCGCGCCGGTGAAGAAGCTCGAACCGGCGGCAGCGGGCGTCTGAATGCCTTCAACGAGCCCCGAACGCCAGTGAGCGGGCAGGCTACGGCCTCGAACGAGTCGCGACTTAGAACGAGCCGCGACCGTCAGGGAGCGGATGCCTCCCGAGGGCTACCGCCAGCCAGTCGTCGCCGCGATCCGCGTTCCGATCTCCGTCAGGGGCACATGCTCGTGCTGGGCCTGCGTATCCAGATCCTTCAGCGTGGCGTGGCCCTCAAGGGCCTGGCCCGATGCGGGCTCGTAGCGCTCGATGATCACCGCGAAGCGCGCATGGCAGCCATTGGCATCCGCGAGCAGCTTGCCGACGTTCTTGGTCGCCTTGTACGACCGGCGAGCGTGCATCGGGGGCACGGTGTAGCGCCCCGCGGCCCAGGGCTTGAGCTCGCCCTGCGCGTAGCGCTTGCTCTCTGCGCCGCGTCGCAGGCGAGCGACCAGCGGCACCACGGCGGCGTCGCAGTGCTCGTTGGGAGATGCGATCACGAACACATCGGGGCGCACCGGCATGGGCTGCGAGAGCGCCGCGAGCAGGTCGCGCCCCTCGGGGACCAGCCCGCGGTCGGCGAGCAGGTTGGCGAGCACGACATCCCCCATGCCGAACCCGCAGGCGGGCGTGGGCGGCCCGCCGAAGAGCTCGATGAGATTGTCGTAGCGACCCCCGCCGGCGACGGCCCGCTCGCCTTCGGCGATGACTTCAAAGACGGTGCCGGTGTAGTAGGCGAGGCCGCGGACGATCTTCGCGTCGATCTCACACCAATCGCGAAGACCGCGAGCGTTCAGCGCATGAGCAATAGAGTGCATATCGGCTAGCGATATCTGCGATTGTTCAGCCGCAGCGAGTGCATCAGCATTCGGGATCGCATGCCCGGCATGGCCTAGAAACAAAAAGCTGAACACTGCAACTCCGATGGATTCCCCGCAGGCTTTTATCATCGAGGCCCGAGTTGCCTCTAGAGAGACCTTTCCTGAGGCATCGATGATATTCATCATCTCGCCTCTTTTATCTTCGGGTACTCCGCAGTGGCTGAACGCCACAGCAAAGTACGATCGACTTGAATATTTGGCCTTGACTTCTGTATGACTCAATCCGGTATTTGCCAGTAAGGACAAGGCGCACTCGATGACATCGACGTCGGCGCCCGCCTTATCCTCCCCCCCAATCACATCACAGTTCCACTGGAAAAACTCCCGCAACCGCCCGCGTTGCGGCCGTTCGGCTCGGAAGAAGTTGCTGACGCAGAACCACTTGGTGGGCTGGGGCAACTGCTTGGCTCGGGCGGCGTACATGCGGGCCAGCGTCGGCGTGAACTCCGGGCGCAGCCCGTAGGGCGGCTCGCCGCGCTTCACCGATTCGACATCGTCGGGCGACTTGCCGCTGTAGACCCCGAACATCTCACCGAGGATGCCCTCGCCCGACTTCACCTTGTAGAGGTCGGCGGACTCGAAGGTCGGCCCGTCGATCTCATCGAAGCCGTGGCGCAGAGCGGTGCGTCGCCACGCATCGGTGATGTAGCGGCGCAGGAGCATGTCCTGCGGGTAGAAGTCGCGCGTGCCGGTGGGGGAGGCGATTTTGCGCGGCGTGGGCTTGGGTGCTGGTGAAGGCGTGGCGTCGGGCATGGTGTCGGGGCTCAAAGGGCCAAAGAGCAAATGGCCAAACGGCAAATCATTCAAGTGATGACCGGGTGCGAGTGTAGGTGATCGGTGCGGGCGGAAAAGCAAAGCCCGCTCCGTGGTGTGCGGAGCGGGCGTGGGGTTCGTGCTGTGGGGGGGAGATCAGCCCGAGGCTCGGCTCAGGCCTTCTTGGCCTTCTTGGGCTTGTCCTCGCTCTTGGCCTCGGCATCCTTGGCGGGCTTGTCCTTCTTGGGCTTCTTGACCTCTTCAGCAGCCGGGGCTTCTTCGGCGGCTTCCTCGGCCGGGGACTCGACGCCCGCGGCCTTGTTCTTGGCGGCCATGGCGGCCGCGGCAGCGGCGGCGTCTTCCTCGGCTCGGCGGATCATCTCCAGCGGGCGGTCGGGCTTGACGTGCAGCTTGACGGTGGCCTCCAGGTCGGATTCGGGCTTGATGATGATCTCGTAGTCGCCGATGCGCTTGATCGTCTGCATGATGCGGACATCGCGGGCCCGGACGGCGTAGCCGGCGCCCTGCAGCATGGTGGCGAGTTCCTGCTGCGTGACCGACCCGTAGAGCAGCCCCTGATCGTTGCAGGAGCGCTCGATGGCCATCTCGTAGCCCTCGAGCTTGTCGACCATGCTCTCGCGCGAGGCACGCTGCTCGGCGACCTGCTTCTCGGCGGCAGCGCGGCGGGCGGCCAGAGCCTTGATCTTCTCTTCGCTGGGGGTCGTCGCGAGCCCGCGGGGCAGCAGGAAGTTGCGGGCGAAGCCCGAACGGACGTTCACGACATCGCCGACGATCCCGAGGGATTCGACGTTCTCAACCAGCAGCAGTTCGTATGACTTGGGCATTGATTCGCTGTCCTTTCGTTTGTGAAAGTTAAGGAGCCGCGGGCGATGCGGCCCCAACGTGGGGGACGGGGAGACGGGGGGGAGAGGCATCAAGCCATCGAGCCATCACGGCATCGAGTGGCAAAGAGGATAGGGGTTCAGAAGGGGATGTCTTCCTCACCAACGGGGTCGTAGTTGTTGGAGGCCTTGGCGGGAGCCGAAGTGCGAGCGGGAGCGGAACCGGAGTTGCCGTAGGAGCGCTGCGGAGCGCCGCCGCCACCACCGCCCTCATCGCCGCCGCCCGGCTTGGAGTCGATGAACTGGAAGTTGTCGACGACCACCTTGAGCTTGGACTGCTTGACGCCGTCTTTCTCCCACTGGTCGAGGCGGAGGTGCCCCTCGACGAAGAGCGGGCGGCCCTTCTTCATGTACTGCGAGATCATCTCGGCGGTCTTGCCGAAGCAATCGCAGTCGACAAAGGTCACCTCCTCGCGCTGCTCGCCATCGGCCGTGCGGTAGCGGCGGTTGATGGCGAGGCCGAACTTGCACACGGCGGTGTTGGAGTTGGGCAGGTGCCGCAGCTCCGGATCGCGCGTGAGGTTGCCCATGAGGAGGACTTTGTTGTACGAGCCGGCCATGGGAGGCTCCTAATCGGTGGGGACGAGCGGTCGTGAAGCGGGTGAGGGCGAGGCGCGGAGAGGCGAAGAAACCGGATCAGGCGCCGGCGGGTTCGGGCTCGGCGGCGGGCTTGGCCGCGGGCTGAGCGGCGGGGGCGGCTCCGGGAACCGGTGCGCTGCCCTTGAGCTGGGCCTCGAGCTCGAGCTCGCGCTGGCCCTCGTGCGCCTGCATCTCCTCGAGGGTGAGGTGATCGGCCTTGAGGATGAGCGTGCGCATGATGTTCTCGGAGAGGTTGCAGTCGCGCTCGAACTGGATCATCTTCGAGGGGTCGACGGAGAAGTAGAGCAGGATGTAGGTGCCGCGCTTCTGCTTGTCGATCTCGAAGGCGAGGCGGCGCTCATCCCACTTGCGCATGGCGATGATCTTGCCCTCGGCGCGGGCGATGAGGTTGCGGATGTGCTCGATCACGGACTTGAGGTCCGTGGCGGCGGACTGCGAGATGAGGAACATCACCTCGTACGTCATGGAACGGCCTTTGCTTGCGGTCATGATGGTTGTCCTTCTGAGGTTTTCGGATCTGTTTTCGTGGTTGAGGTTTCGGGCTTTGTGGACTCTGATCCGGGGACGGGCCGCGTCTCGTCCTTGCGACGCTGGCGGGACTGGTGCTCGGTGGCCTTGCCGTTGTGCTTGTTCATCGCCGCGGCGATGCCCTGCTTGATGAAGGTCTCGGCGGCGTCGGCGGCGAGGTCGAACGACTTCACCGCCTGCGGCCACTGCTCTTCCGTGAACTTGCCGAGCACGTAGTCGGCCTGGGGGATGATGCCCGGCGGGTCGACGCCGATGCGGCAGCGGGGGTACTTGTCGGTGCCGAGCAGCCGCTGGATGTCGGCGAGCCCGTTGTGCCCGCCGTCGCTCCCCGATTCGCGGAGGCGGATCGAACCGCAGGGAAGGTAGACATCGTCGACGATGACAAGGATGTCGGCGACGGGGTTGAGCTTGTAGAAGCGGACGGCATCGGCGACGGCGAGGCCCGATCGGTTCATGTAGGTCGTGGGCTTCATGAGCAGGCATTTCTCCCGGACGCTCCCGCCGAACGCGCCGGTGGTGATGTCCACCTCCAGCGTGACGGCGTTGAAACGCGAGCGCGGCACGGCCCCCTTCGCGTGGCGATCGGCGAGCCGATCGACCACGAGAAAGCCGGCGTTGTGACGCGTGCGCTCGTACTGAGCGCCGGGATTGCCAAGTCCCACGATCAACTTCACTTCTTCTCCTTCTTGCCCTTGTCCGCGCCTTCCTCGGCCTTGGGGTCTTCCTTCTTGGCGGTGATGACCTCGGGCTGGGCCGCGGTGCCCTCGGCCGCGGTGGCGGCTTCGGCGGCGACGACCTCTTCCTTCACGGCGCTGATCGCCGCGACGATCGCATCGGGGTCTTCGGCCAGCTCGATCCCCTCGGGCAGCTTGACATCGCGGACGTGGATCGCCTGGTCCATATCCAGCGTGGAAACATCGACATCGAAGTGGTCGGGGAGCGTGCGGACCGTGCATCGGACGGTGAGCGAGGTGTTGGGGTGGGTCAGGATGGCGCCGGCCTTCTTGAGGCCGATCGCCTCGCCGATCAGGCGCACGTGCACCTTGGCGGTGATCTTCTCGTCAAGGTCGACGCGGGCAAGGTCGACGTGCACCGGGTTGGTGCCCAGGTAGTCGAACTGCATGTCCTTGAGGATCACCGTCTGGCCCTTGGGCTCGCCGGGGATGTCGACGGTGAAGACCTTCTCGCCGCCCAGGAAGAAGCGGAGCGCCTGCTTCTTGTCGAGCGAGACCGCCCGGGGGGACTGCCCGTGGCCGTAGACCACGGCGGGGAGCATGCCCTTGGCACGCTCGCGCTGGGCGTAGCGGGAACCGACCTTGTCGCGGGAATGAACGGTGAGCGTGTGTGAGCTGAGCATGGGAGATTCCTCGATGTGTATTGTTTCGTGCTTGGGTTTGTGTCTGTGGGGGTTTGGTCGAGCGGCTGTTCGCTGCCTGATGCCTGATGCCTATCTCTTGCTCTCGCCGAACTTCCGGAACAGCGCGGAGATCGAGCGGTTGTGGTGGATGTGATTGATGGCCTCGCCCAGCAGCGGGCCGACGGGGACGACGCGCAGCTTGTCGCGCAGCGCATCGAGGCGTGAATCGATGGGGATGCTGTCGGTGACCACGATCCGGCTGATCGGGCTCTTGGACAGGCGCTCGACCGCGGGCCCGACCATCACGGCGTGCGTTGCGCACACGATGCACTGGCGTGCGCCGTGCTCCATGACGACGCGAGCGGCCTCGCACACCGTCCCGCCGGTCGAGACCATGTCGTCGACCATGAGCACCGTCCGCCCCTCGACATCGCCGACCAGCGTGTTGGACTTGACTTCCGACCCGGAGATGCGGCGCTTGTGGACGATCGCCAGGTCGCCGCCGAGCATCTCGGCGTACATGTTGGCCACCTTGACGTTGCCGACATCCGGCGACACGACGACCACATCGCCCATCTCGTTCTGGTGCTTGACCAGGTAGTCGTGGAACACGGGCGCGGCAGCCAAGTGATCGAGCGGCAGATCAAAGAAGCCCTGCAACTGGGCCGCGTGGAGGTCCAGAGCCAGCACGCGATCAAAGCCCGCCTCGGTGATCAGGTTCGCGACCAGCTTGGCGGTGATCGGCGTGCGGCCCTTGTCCTTGCGGTCCTGGCGGGCGTAGCCGAAGTACGGGATGACGGCGGTGATCCGCTTGGCGCTCGCGCGCCGGAGCGAGTCGGCGTAGATCAGCAGCTCCATCAGGTTGTCGTTGACGGGCTTGCAGGTCGAGAGCACGACGAAGCAGTCACGCCCGCGGACATCTTCCTTGAGCTCGACGAGCAGCTCGCCGTCGGGGAACTCCTCGGTCAGGGCCTGGCCCAAGGGCAGGCGCAGGTGCTCGCTGACGCTCCTGGCCAGAGCCATGGAGTTCCGCCCGGCGAAGATCTTGAGCTCGGATCCGTTGTGTGTTTCGACCGTCATCGCGCGCCTCCGTGCACGTGGGCCTGGGACCCGAGCCGGCCGCGGAGAATCGCGTCGACTTCGGCGAGCTGCTCCGGCGTGTTGATCGAGAGCACATCCTCGGGCGGGACGGCGTCGATGACCTCGACGCTCAGCCCGCGGGACATCAGGAGCGTCGGCGCATCGGTGATGTAGTACTCGCCGCTGACGGTGTCGCGTTTGACCGCGGCGAGGGCCTCGAACATCGCCCGCGTATCGAAGCAGTAGTACGAGGGGTTGACCTCGCGGATCGCGAGCTGTTCAGCGGTCGCGTTCTTCTGTTCGACGATGCCCGTGAATCGGCCCTGAGCATCGCGGACGATGCGGCCGTAGCCGGTCGAATCGGCGATCACGCTCGTGGCGAGGGTGGCCGCGGCGGAGGTCGACCGGTGACGGTCCAGCAGCGTGCGGAGCGTTTCGCTTCGGATCAGGGGCCCGTCGCCCGCCAGGACGAAGCAGGCGTTTCCCGAGGATTGTTTCTCGACCGCGAACAGATGCTCGGCGCAGCGCACCGCGTGACCGGTGCCGAGCTGCTCGGGCTGCTCGGCGAACTCGAGTGTCACGCGGTCGGCACCCGGAGCTTTCCAGCCCTTGAAGATCTCGCGGATAACCTCTTGCTGGTAGCCCACCACCAGCACGATGCGGGAGCACCCGGCCTCGACGCAGGCGCGGACGACCCACTCGACCATGGCGCGGTCGGCGACCCGGTGAGCGACCTTGGGGAGGTCGGACTTCATCCGAGTGCCCTTGCCCGCGGCGAGGATGATGGCGGAGGTGTGCATCGGGGCGTCGAACACGCCGCACGCGAGAACGTGTCACATCGATCTGACCCGGCTGGTGTCCCGACTCTCCGAAAGACCGGAGCACATCGGAAGTTGGCCCGCATGGATTCGAACCATGACTAAGGGTTCCAAAGACCCCTGTGCTGCCATTACACCACGGGCCAGCGGGAGGTCGCCCTCGTCTCGGGACGGCATCGCCGCCCCGGGCATCGGGTCGATGTTGATTTGTTGCGTGCGGGGCGCTGCTTCTCCGTCAGGGTAGGAACCGAGATTGTTCCCGCGCGACCATCGCGCGGGAGTGTCGAGCCGGACGCGGCTCGACCTCGGACCCCACCCGGCCTTTGCAGGCCGATGACGGGACGCTGGTAGCCGCGGCATGCTTCTCCGGAGCAAGATCCTCCATCAGCCGCGATGGGAGAACCTTCGAGCCCGCGCCTCGCCGGGTGGCTTTCGCCGAACCGGTTCCGTCACGGACGGCTCCCTAGGGGGGAGAAGTCGGGCGGGAGTATAGGGCTGGCCGAGCCCACTGCCAACCGCCGCGCCGGTTTGGGCCACCATCGTCGCTTAAGATGATGTTCGGATTGTGAACGGGTGAAGTTCGGAGATCCGTGCGTCGATGCACTTTCAGCCGGTTTCAACGGCCCAGCCCTGTTCAAGGAGTTACGCGGATGGCCCACGTCATCGCCGAGCCGTGCATCGGGACGAAGCAGACCGCCTGCGTGGATGTCTGCCCGGTCGACTGCATCCACCCCAAAAAGGACGAGCCAGGGTTCGCCGAAGCCAAGCAGCTTCATATCGACCCGTCCAGTTGCATCGACTGCGGGCTGTGCGTGGATGAGTGCCCGGTCCGGGCGATCTTCCCTGAGTCGGATGTGCCCTCGCAGTGGCAGGCGTTCATCCAGCTCAATGTCGACTACTTCAAGCGCTGAACGGCTCGCCGCCTTGGCGGTGTCTCCAGGCGATCTCGTGGTCGGGCGCGTCACCGGAACGGTGAGTCTTGGAATCCGCTCGCTTCCGCGAGCGAACGAGTAGGCTGTCCGGGTGACTTCCGGGCGTCCGCGGAGCCTTTCATGCGCAAGATCTTCATCCTGGTCGCTGGCGTTTCGATGTCTTTCTCCGGAGGAATCGCGCTGGCGAGGCAGGAAAGCCAGCCGCCCGCTACCGAGTCACCCCGCAACGTGGATGAAGCGCCTCGCCCCTTCATGGCCGGTCGCCCGGAAGATGCCCCGGTCGTGACTCTCAACGCCGATTCTCGGCTGACCTTCCGGTCGGACATCCGCGGCTCGGATGCGGATGTGCTCGTCTCCCACACGGGTCTGGGTGTCGACATCGACGGGCCGATCGGTGAGAAGTTCCGCTTCGGTGCGGGGATCTCCGGCGAGTACGCCTACTACGACTTCAAGAACCCGCGATCGTTCATGCCCGCGGGGTCCGAGGGCTTCGAGGATCTCTACAGCGTGGCCGGATCGCTCCGCGGCACGTACTTCCTCAATGAAAGCTGGTCCCTCACCGCCATCGGGTTCGTCCGGGCCTCGGGCGAGGACGATGCGGATGTCGGCGACTCGATCACGGGTGGTGGGTTCTTCGTCGTCGGTTACGCGTTCTCCAAGGACCTTCGCGTGGGCTTCGGCCTCGGTGGCACATCGCGGCTTGAAGACGATGCGCTGGTGATCCCCTACATCTCGCTGTTGTGGAACATCAACGACCGCGTCCGCCTGGCGACCGAGGGGCTTTCGGTGCTGCTGTCGGCGGACCTGGATGAAGCGAAGCAATGGGAGCTCGGCCTCCGCGGCGCGTTCGAGCTGCGTGACTACAGGCTCGACGATTCGCGCCCCGGGTTCCGCGATGGCGTGGTGGCCGATGAACGCTTTCCGATCGGCCTGGAACTCGTCTGGAAGCCGGTCGATGGCCTGAGATTGACCCTCGAAGGAGGGGCCGTGGTGTACCAGCGGTTCGAGTTCATCGAGGATGGTGGCGACGAACTTGACGATTTTGAAACAGATCCGGCCCCCTACGTCGGCCTGCGGGTCGAGTATCGTTTCTGAACCGCGCCCAACATGCCTGGGCGCGCCCGGAGGCGGTGCATGAGCGACACCAACCCAGAGCAGCCCGCTTCGCAGCTTTCGCGCCGGGCCTTTCTCGGCACCAGCGCCGCGGTCGCGGGAGCGGCCGCCATGGGCGGCCCGGCCGTCCGTCAGGCACGGGCCTCGGACATCGCCAAGCCCACGGCCAAGAACCTCGTGTTCGTCGTCGCCGACGGCATGAGCATGGGCACGATGCAGATGGGCGATCTGCTCGTTCGCCGGCG
>JBIPMO010000072.1:0-12288 GCA_044369085.1 Phycisphaerales bacterium | reverse complement strand
TGCGGATCTACTTCCGGATGCGTGCGGACAAGCGGTCGCACCTGATCCTCGCGGCGATCGCCGACGAACTGGCCAAGGACGGAGTGCTCCTCATCGATTCCACCTCGCACATCACCGAGCACCTGGCCCACGAGGGCACCATGACCGACCGTTCCCCCGCGGCGGCCCAGCGGGCGGACATCGCCCTTGGCTGGCCCATCCTCAAGGAACTGCTCCGTCTGGATGTCGGTCAGGCCATCGCCGTCCGCGACCGCGACGTCATCGCCGTCGAAGCGGTGGAAGGGACCGACCGCATGATCGAGCGCGCGGGGGCCCTGTGCGCCAGCGGCGGCTGGACCCTCCTCAAGGCCGCACGAGCGGGCCACGATCGCCGCGCCGATGTCCCCACCATCGGCCCCGAGACCATCCGCAAAATGCACCAGGCGGGCGGGCGCTGCATCGCGCTCGCCGCCGGCGATGTCATCATCATCGACAAGGAAGCCACGCTGGCGCTCGCCGACAAGCTCGGTGTCGCGGTCATCGGCATCCCGGCGGCATGAGCATGACCGATCCCGCCTGCCCCTATGTCGGTCGAGGCGGGCTGAAGCTCCGCCACGCGCTCGACGAGTTCGCCATCGATCCGAGCGGAATGATCTGCGCCGACTTCGGCGCCAACGTCGGGGGCTTCACCGATTGCCTCCTCCACGCCGGAGCATCGCGAATCATCGCGGTCGACACGGGCTACGGCACCCTCGACTGGAAGCTCCGCAACGATCCCCGCGTCACCGTGATGGAGCGGACCAACGCGCTGCACGCCGAGCTGCCCGCAGACCTGACGGCCGGGGTCGACCTGATCGCCATCGACATGGGCTGGACCCCGCAGCGGCACTGCGTCCCCGCCGCTCTCCGCTGGCTTTCTCGCGGAGAAGCAGCGCGGATCGTGACGCTCATCAAGCCGCACTACGAGGCCAGCGATGCGGGCGAGTCCCATCTCCTGCACAAGGGCGTGCTCGCCGAGGATCAGTCGCAGCGCACGCTCGAACGAGTCGTGCAGGCGATGGGAGGGCTGGGGGTCCGCGTGCTGGGCTGCGTCAGGTCCCCCGTCGTCGGCGGCAAGGGGAAGAAGAACGCGACGGGCAACATCGAGTACCTCGCGGCGCTCGCCCGAGGGTGACGCCACCGGCTGCTACTTGGTCGCCGAAGGATTCTGAATCGTGTCGTCGAACTGGGGAATGTGGTGCGACTCGTCGAGCACGTGCTTGGAGAGCGTGGTCTTGAGCTTGCCATCTTCCATCTCGATGATCCGGTCGGCGTAGTGGAAGATGCGGTTGTCGTGCGTGACGACGACGACGCAGCGCGGCTTGCCCTCATCGTCAAGATCGCGAGCCGCCGAGGCGATCAGGTCCATCACGGTCTGTCCGGTCTTCCCGTCGAGCGCGGCGGTCGGCTCGTCGCACACGAGCAGCCGCGGCCTGCCGACGAGCGCGCGGGCGATCGCGACGCGCTGCTGCATGCCGCCCGACAACTGGCTGGGCATCGACTTCACCCGGTCGCCCAGCCCGACCGCCTTGAGCCCGGCGGCCGCGCGGTCCATCGCCTCGCCGCGCCCGATGCCGCGCACCAGCAGCGGGACCGTGGTGTTCTCGAGCACCGTCAGCGTGGGGATGAGGTTGAATGACTGGAACACAAAGCCGACGGTCCGCCCGCGGCGCTCGGCGGCCTGCCCGGGCCGCAGACTGCGCCAATCAACACCGAACACATCGCACACGCCCCCCTCATCGGCGTCGAGCACCCCCGAGACGATCGAAACGAGCGTGGTCTTGCCGCAGCCCGACGGCCCCACCAGCATGACAAGCTGGCCCGACATGACATCGAGCTCGATGCCCCGCAGAGCACGCACCATGTTGATGCCCTTGCCATACGTCTTGGTCAGTCCGTGGAGACGGATGGCCACATCGGCGGGAGTGGGGGTGGGGCCGGGCGGCGGAGTGCCGGGCGGGTTTCTCGCGGTGGCGGGCGGTGTCATTTGAACACCACCGCGGGCTCGAGGCTCACGACCTTGCGGATGGAAAGCAGCGAACCCAGGCAGATGCACACCGACATCCCCGCCAGGCAGACCAGGAAGAGTTGCCAGGGAAAGTACGGCGCGAGCTCCGCCCCCGGCCGCCGCCCGAGCAGGCTGAACGCCCCGGCGAGGCCGCTGCCGATCCCGAAGCCGATCGCGCCCACCGTGATCGCCTGCAGCAGCACCATCCGCACCAGCACCCCCGTCTTGCACCCCATCGCCTTGAACACCGCGAAGTGCCGCAGGTTCTCGAGCGTGAACTGGTAGAAGATCGCCGCCGTCACCGCCAGCCCGACGATGAAGCCCAGCAGCACCGTCGTCCCGAAGTTGATCCCGATGCCCGTCTGGGTCAGGATGAACTCGGTCGATTTGATCACCATCTCCTTGTTCGTGAACGCGCCCAGGCCCGTGCGCAGGGTGATCTCCTTCGCGACAGCCAGCGGGTCCAGCCCGGGCTGCACCTTGACCAGGATGAATGGGATCTGCTCGCGGCCCAGCGGGGTGAAGCGCCGAGCGTTGTCCATCGTCGTGAACAGCATCGCGTTGGAGTCAAAGCCCAGCTTGGCCCGACAGAAGCCGACGATCACCGCCCGCTTGTCGTTGAGCTTCAGCGTGTCGCCGATCTTCGGCAGCACCAGCGACCCATCGGGGAGCTTCTTGGCCAGGCGACTTCGCGATGAGTCGTCGACGATGATCGCATCGGGCGCGCGGAGCGCTTCGAGCGATCCCTCGAGCATCTCGGGCGGCTGGCCGATCAGCGTCGATCGGTCCAGCCCGATGAGCTGGGCCGTCTTGTACGCGCCGTGCGAAAGCTCCACCACCGCCCGTGAGGAGAAGAACGGCTCGGCCCACGCCACCCCCGGCACCGTCCGCACCCGGTCGTAGTCCCGGTCGGACATGTTGCGAATCTCGAGCACCGTCTGGATATCCGGGTCCACGACCCACAGGTCGGGCTGGCCCACGTTCTGCAGCACCCCCGTCGATCGCTTGATCAGCCCGAGGAAGATCGACCCCTGCTGCGTGATCAGCAGCGTGGCGAAGGTCAGCCCCACCACCAGGGCGAGGTACTTCCCGGTGTCGCGGGTGAGCATCTGGAGTGCGAGGCGGTACATGGGGCGGGAAGTCTAGGGCCATCGGGCCGCACGAGCGCATCGCCGCGACCCCCCCGCGCGCCAGCCGATGTGGCGATGCCCGGGTGGCTCGAATCCCCACCATTCAGTCGTAGAACATCAGGTCCTTGGTCCGCCGCGATCCGGTCACTTCTGGGTGGTCCTCGGGCAGGTTCCGCGTGTGGCGGCGCGATCCCTGCAGGAACATCATGTCACGCGGATCGGGGAAGGACTTCTTGATGATGCGGGTGAGCGCGATCGGGTCCTTGTCCACCCACACCATCACATCGCCCTTGTTGGTGCGGGCGATCACCGGGCTCTGCCCCTCGTTCAGACGCGCCTGATGCACCGTCCGACCGGTCGCATACACCTGATCGGACGAGCCCACGCGGTCCTTGTAGCGGACGACGCCGTCGAGCGTTTCGAGGTCGAACGCGCCGCTGGAGGTCGTGGGCACCTGGTAGTAGATGTTGCCATCCACGTTCGTCAGCGTGACGGGCTGGTTCATGTCCTTGTCGGTGCGCACCTCGATCGCGCCGAAGCGGTTCTCGATCTGCGTCGCGCCCCCCGTCCCGACAACCACCACGTTGCCGCCGGAGTTGCGGATGCGCACCCCATCGGCCCGCGGGACGATGATCGTCAGGTGAACCCGATGATCCTGGGCGCCGGCGTGGCTGCTCGTCGAGCGCACGCGGAGCACCGCCCGGGCCGCGTCCTCGATCAGGTCGGCGTTCACGGCGATGCCGTCGAGGATCTCCTGGCGAGCGGCATCATCGGTCACCGAGGCATCCACCTCCGCATCCGCGATCACGCTCGCGCGGTCCGGACGAGATCGCCCCTGGCTCGCCGGGCCACCGGCCCGCACCTCGACCGTGCCCGCGAAGTTCTCGACATCGATGGCGAGCAGCCCGGTGGTCGGCGCCACATCCAGCGCGTACGTGTGCTCGCGGGACGAGCCGCACCCGCCGATCGTGAACGCGACGAGCATCAGCGGGAGCGCCAGAGTTCGGAGCAGGAGGTTCATGCGGGTGGTCCCAGAGGCCTTGGTCGATCGGTGCGGAACTGCGAACGGACACCATACAGGATCGGCGCTTTCGGGCCTTGGCTGTACTCGCGGCACCGCGCCAGGGTTCATTTCGGCGCGATGACCCACACGCCATGGCCCCCGATGACCCCGCCCTTGGGTGTCAGCAGCGCATCGCGACCATCAGGGTCGCAGATGGCCACCCTTCGCCAGCCCGCGAGATCGATCAGCGCTTCCCATTGCCTCTGGTCGTACGACCGGAGGTCATAGGAACTTTCGAGGTGCCGCTCGCCCGCGGGCGTGATGATGGTCAGGTGCGTGTGCACGCGCTCGATCCGGCGGGCCCGCGTCGGAGGGGTGTAAGAGATCAGTTGACGCACCGTGATGCGTCCGCGCGTGCCCGTCCAAACATCCTCTTGGGGGAAGGTGCCGCCGTAGATCGTGGTCTCGATGCCGATGGCGTACACGCCGCCCCGCGCGAGCACGCGCCGAACGCACGTCAGATGGTCGAGCATCGCCCGGTCGGTCGGCAGGTGGCGGATGGAGTTGATCGGGCAGAAAGCCAGGTCGATGGGCTCGCGGGCGGGGAGGCGGAAGCTCGTCATATCCCCGATGAAGGCACGGGCCCGACCGGGGGCGAACCCGCGCCGCGCCAAGGTCTCGCTCGCGTACGTGATCATGCGCTGGTTGAGGTCAAAGCCCACCGCTCGCCACCCACGCGCAGCGAACACGCGGAGGTACCGCCCCGTGCCGCACGCGGGCTCCAGCACACGCGGGTTGGTCGGCAGCCGCCGGATGAAACGGCGACCGATGCGCTGCAGCCCATCGACCTCGCGAGCGGTGCCCGTGGCGTGCAGGATGTCGTACCAGCCGGGGTGGTCGTACCAGTCTGTATTGGTCGCGGGCATGATTCGCATCGCCCCGCGCTACGCGCTCATCAACCGGCGCCGAACTTCTTCGTACCGCGCCACCGTCCCCGCGACCACCTCCGGCGGCAGACCGGGCCCGGGCGCCTTCTTGTCCCACGCGCCCCGAGCCGTGAGCCCGTTGAGATACTCGCGGAGGAACTGCTTGTCGTATGAGGCCTGCTCGCCGCCCGGCGCCCACTTGGAGGCGTCCCAGTAACGCGACGAATCAGGGGTCAGGGCCTCATCCACGAGCAGCAGGTCGCCGGTCGTCTCGTCGAATCCGAACTCAAACTTCGTATCCGCCAGGATCATCCCGCGCGACGCTGCGTACTCGTGCGCGAGCGTGTAGATCGCCAGCGTGAGATCGCGCAGCCGACTCATCAGCGACCGACCGTCACCGGCGATCCCCATCGCGCCGAGCCAGCGGCCGCCCGCGTCGCACGCCCGGTCAAAGTCGATGTTCTCATCGTGCTTGCCCGCCTCCTCCTTGGTCGCGGGGGTGAAGATCGGCTCGGGCAGCCGGTCGCCCCGCCGCAGCCCGGCCGGCAGCGCCACGCCGCACACCTTGCCCGTCTCGCGGTACTCGTTCCAACCCGATCCGTCGAGGTACCCGCGGGCCACGCACTCGACGGGCACCACGCGGCACCGCCGCCCGATCGTCGAGCGCCCCCGCAGCGGGCCGGCCTGCTCGCTCGTCAGCAATCCCTCGCGCACCAGATCGTCCGCATCGCTCGACAGCACATGCGTCCTGACGATCCCGTGCGATTCAATCAGACCGAACCAGAAGAGCGAGACCTCGGTCAGCAGCCGACCCTTGCCGGTGATGGGTGTGGGCATGACGACGTCAAAGGCCGAAATCCGGTCCGATGCAACAAGAAGAAGTCTGCCGGCGTTCGACCCCGGGTCCGCGGGCAGTTCAAAGACATCGCGCACCTTGCCGCGCCGGCACGGGAAGGGCAGCGAGGTCTGCAAAAGGGGCGTTTCCACGCGAGGAGCCTAGCAGGTTGCCAAACCCGCCCCAAACACCCCACAATGCAGTGCTCGGCCCGCCGCGACCCCGGAACAGTCTCCGGCCAGCGAAGGGCCCCGGAGGTTCGTCGGCCCCCATGATCCGCTTCGCGGTCCACGATGATGCAGGTCCCGCGAAAGAGGTCAACCTCCAGCACGCGCACCTGATCGGCAAGGAAGACCTCACCATCCCGGGGTCGTTCTCCTTCGACAAGGGGCTGCTCACCTGCACGCGCCATTCGAGCGAGGCCGCCGCCGTCGCGCTGCAGATCGATGCGGGTTCGGTCGGACGCCTGACGCTGCAGACCTGCCTGCTCCCCGATCGCGACGAGCCCTACCTGCTTGACCTCGAACTCGCCCGGCACCGGATCATGCTCCTGCTCAACAAGATGGAAGCGTGGTCGCTCTCGGACCTGCCGCCCGACCACCCGGTCATGGCGCAGTTCGAGAAGGCCCGCGAGCTCTTCACGCAGGCCCTCATCATGCCGCGCCGCAACGGCGGGGCCCAGGCGCTCAAGCAGTCTTCGCTGGCCAGGCAATCGCTCTTCATGGCCATCGAGGCGAGCGAGCGTCTGGCGATCCTCGCGGCCGAGCGCGACCTCGCCGTGCGCCTGGCCGCCGCCCCCGCCCACGCGGCATCCGCGACGGTTCCGGCGCAGCCCGCCACCCCGGCCGCCAAATCCGACAAGCCCGAACCAACCCGCCCGCAACTTGGAATCGCCGTCACCCCCGATCGCTTCGCCGAGCCGCTGCAAAAGCTCATCGCCGGGACCTTCGATTTCGTCTCGTGCCTCACCCGCTGGTCGGAGCTTGAGCGCGAAGAAGGCCAGCGCGTCTTCACCCCCACCGACCGCTGGATCGAATGGGCCGTCCGCGGCGCAAAGGTGCCGGTGGTCGGCGGCCCGCTGCTGGACCTCTCGTGGCGTGGCATCCCCAAATGGCTGCACATCTGGGAGAACGACTACAAGACCCTCCGCGAGCTCGCCTACGAGCACCTCAAGGTGGTCGTCACCCGCTACCGCCGCGCGGTCAACCGCTGGGTCGTGGTCAGCGGAGTGAACTCCAACACCGATTTCGCCCTCCGCATGGAGGAAATGGTCGACCTCACCCGTCTGGCCGTGCTGACGGTCCGCAAGCTCCAGCCCACCGCGACGGTGCTCATCGACATCAGCCTCCCTTTCGGCGAGCACGTCACCCACATCGATCGCAGCGTCGCCCCCATCCTCTACGCGGGGATCCTCAAGGAATCGGGGATCCACTTCGATGGCTTCGGCGTGCGCATCCAGATGGGCGACGGCGCGCCGGGCCACGCCTCGCGCGACCTCATGAGCATCAGCGCGATGATCGACATCCTCTCGGAGTTCGATAAGCCCATCCACGTCACCGCGCTGGGCGCCCCGAGCTCCCCGTACAAATCGCCCGAGCCCGCCGCCAAGCACCGCGAGCTCTACGGCGAGCCGGGCTTCTGGCGCGCCCCATGGACCCCGGTCCAGCAGGCGGAATGGCTGACCCAGGCCATGACCGTCCTCCTGGCCAAGCCCAACATCCAGAGCGTCTGCTGGCAGTGCCTGTGGGACAGCGACTCGCTCCCTGAGATGCGGCACGGCGGCCTGATCGGGTCCGATGGCAAGCCCAAGCCCGCCCTCAAACGCATCACCGACATCGCCGCCGCCCTCAAGGCCGGCAAAGTCCCCACCAACCTTGGTCCGGTCGAGCCCTGAATATCTGCGTGCTCTGGGCCCGCGCACGCGTTCCAGCCACTCAGCGCATCACGGGCAAACGTTGCCGAAGTTGGCCAGAAGCGTGGTGATATCCAGGAACGTGATCACGCGGTCGCCGTTGGTATCGACCACGCAGTCCCCGCCGCTCACGAGCGTGACGAGCGGGTTGGGCTCGATGACCACCGTGCCCAGCGCGGTGCCCCGCCCCTGAGCGCTGATGATCAGGCTGTCGTTGCGGTCAAGGAACACGCTCGGGATCGTGGGAGCGACGATGATCGTGTCGCCATCAAACGGCTTGTCGACGGTCGTGGAGAAAAGCGGGATGTGCACGCGGGCGCTCTGGTCCCACAGCGCGATGACGAAGTCCACCGGAGACGAAGCGCCGCCCTGCCAACGGATGAACGCAAAGTCAGAAAGCGACACCGTGATCGAGTTCGGCTGCGGGTTCGTGAAGCGCAGCAGCGGCTTGGGGTCCGACGGGCCCGGCACCTGGATGAGCCTCCCCGCCTGAATGAACGGGCCGGTGTTGTCCGCCCGCGCCCACGAAGCCGGGTTCGCCGCCCCGGTGCTGTTGTTCGTGTCCCAGACCATGATGGTCGGGATGCCGTTGAACCACGGATTGGCCATCGTCAGCGAGGGCCCCGCGGGCACCCACTCGTACGACCACACCATCGACCCCAGCGAGTCGAACGCCGGGTTGCCCCGACCGATCGAGTCGCCGTTGTTGACCCCGGCGTTGAAGTCGTTGGCGAAGCGCCAGGCAAACCCGTTGGTGTATTGAGCCTGCGCCGCGGCGGCGAGCGCGAGCGAAGCGACGACGGATAGACCGATGTGCCGGATAGACATGATTTCTCTCCCTCTGGTGTGCCCGGAGACACCAGAGTACTCGCTAGCGCAGCAGCGGGTCAACCATCTACTTGACATCATCCGTACGGAAGCCGACTGATCGCGCCGAGAGCGATCTGAGCCGTTTTTCCAGCGTAGTAACAGAAGTTCTCGCAGACGCGAAAGCACTGCCGGCACTGGGGCGTTCTTGTTCGTGAATTCACCGCAGTTTCACGCGGTGTTCACTCTGCGCGCTGTGGCGTGCTTTAGCATCCGTTTCGCCGGAGAGATGTTAGGCACGGAAGTAGGGATCACGTTCGGTTGCGGATTGTTCCGCGACCGTTCCCGATGTTCGTGCGCGCTCTTCGGTTCATAGGAGCCTCGCGATGCCGAAAGTCATGCGTGTTCTGACCGTCGCTCTCGTCGCCGTCTGCGGATCTGCCGCGTCAGCGAACGATTTTCGTGTGTTCCCGTACCTGCAAAGCCCGACGACCCAAGGCATGACGCTCCTGTGGTGGTCAAGCGCTGCGGTCCCCGGCAGCATCACCGTGAGCGGGCCGGGGCTGGTCGCTCCCGTCACGCTCACGAGCACCCCCGACCTCCGTCCCGAGGTCGATTACGCAGCCTCCGAGAAGGCGATCAACCCGCGCCCCGCCGACATGCAGTGGCCCGACAACAGCAACTACAAGCACGCCGTCAGCTTCACGGGGCTCCAGCCCGACAGCGTCTACTCCTACGTCGCCACTCAAGGCACGAGCACCTTCGAGGGGACATTCCGCACCGCTCCGCTCTCCGACACCACCCGACCCATCCGCATGGCGGTCTACTCCGATTCCGAGACCCTCGTCGTCGGCCGCACCACCAATCGTGAATGGAACCTTGGCGCTCAGGCGCCCGGGGGGACCGGTCGCCCCGCGGGTACCGGGCGCGGCCGCACCACCTACTTCCTCACCGAGACCGTCGGCTATCAGGAGAACATCAAGCAGCTCAAAGCACGCAACCCGGATCTGGTCGTGATGCCGGGCGATCTCGTCCAGGGCTTCGCGCCCGAGCCCCAGCGCCGCTGGGACGAGTTCTGGCGTCACAACGCCGGCGAGTTCGACACGCTTCTCTCCTTCGTCCCCATCGTCGCCGCCATCGGCAACAACTGCATCTTCTATAACTCCTGGAGCAACAATACGACCATCCAGACCGCGCGCCAGCAGTGGTCGGCCTACTGGGACTTCCCCTCCAACGGGAACGCGGCCTTCCAGGACCTCTACCACCGCCAGGACTACGGCCCGATCACCCTCATCACCCTCTGCTCGGTCAAGGCTGTTGCGCCGGAAAACCACCTGGTCACCGCGCGCGACACCAACCGCGTCTGGAACAACCTCTACACCTTCGGCGACGTCCCGGATCTGAACCAGTTCCTCGACGCCGCCCGCACCATCGAGAGCGAGCAACTCGTCTGGGCCCGCGCCCAGCTCGCCGATGCCCGCGCACGCGGTCAGGTCATCTTCGTCCAGTGGCACCACGTCCCGTACTCCGGGGGCATCCACGGATCGGCCACCACCAGCACCCAGTCGGGAGAGGCGATGCGCCAGTGGACCCCTTTGCTCGAAGAGTTCCGCGTCGCCGCCGTCTTCAGCGGCCACTCCGAGGTCGCCGAACGATCCTTTGTCGATGCCGACGGCGACGGCTACGGCATCCACTACTACGACTACGGAATCGCAGGTGACGGCCTCCGATCCATCGAAACCTCCTTCGCCAACCCCTTCTCACAGTGGACCGCAGACCGCTCCGAGCCCGAACTCTGGGAAGGCAACCGCCTCATCTCCGGCGGCAAGCACTACGGCTTCCTCGAGGTCGACCTCTTCCCCCTCGCGAGCGGCGAGTTCACCGTCCGCCTCACCCCGTTCCACGTCTTCCCCCTCAACGCGGGCGACGCCAACTTCACCGTCACGGGCTACGAGCTCCGCCAGTATCGCGACGTGATCGTCCTCAGCGGACCGGCCAACAACCTCCGACGCGTCACCCCCGCGCCGTGCATCGGTGACGCCAATGGAGACCGCGTCGTCGGCTTCTCCGACATCACCTTCGTGCTCGGGAGCTTCGGGTTCAACGGCTTGCAGCCCTTCACCGCAGGCGACGCCGACGGCGACGGCACCGTGACCTTCGAGGACATCACAGCCGTGCTCGCCAAGTTCGGCTACCAGTGCCGGCAGAACTGACACCTCCGGCGCTCGAACATCGAACGAGATCCGGCGGGCGGGGCGAGAGCCCCGCCCGTTCTTTCTTCCTCAGGAACAGCCCAGAGACCACCCGCCGCTCAGGGCTTGGTCTCCCACCGCGTCTGCTTGCCGAGCAGGCGCTCAATGCTCGTGGGCCGCAGCATGCCCGCCGCTCGGGCCCGATCCTGGGCCTGTTCGAGCGTCAGCCTCTGGCTGGTCGCCAGGTGCGCAATCCACAACTGTGTCGACCGCCCCCCGCTGGCGCAGTGCAGCAGCACCTTGCCCTCGGGCTTGCCCGCCATCGCGGCCCGCAGCGCCTCGACATCCTTGGGCTCGTACCCCTCGTTCCCGCCAAGGGGGATCTCGATGTACTTCATCCCCAGGCTCTTGGCGAGCGACGACTCGTTGAAGCCGACGCTCGCCATCTCGCCCGCCGTGCGGCAGTTGATGACCATCGTCACCCCCGAATCCGCCAGTTCGCGCAGCAGCGCCTCGCCGGGCTGGGCGCTCACGAGCACATCCCCATCGGCGTACACCGGGATGTATGGCTCATCCCCCGTCGCGATCGGCAGCGCCGAGTTCGCCGACCACTCGGTCCACGAACCCTCGTAGAGCGTGACGCGCGGCCACTGCAGCACGCCGCGCAGATACAGGTACAGCAGACTCGCTTCGCGCCCCGTCCCGCAGTAGACGATGGTGGGGGACTGCGAGTCGAGGCCCGCATCCTTCAGCAGCTTCTCGATCTCCTTGCGCGGCTTGAACAGCGCCTCATTGTCGCTGCGCATCAGCGATTTCCAGTCGACGTTCAGCGCCCGCGGAATGTGCCCGTTGCGGGCCCAGTTCTTGCCTTCCCCGCGGTACAGTTTCGCCGGGCGTGCATCGACGAGCACCCCCTCATCCGTATCCACCGTGCGACGAACATCCTCGATCGAGGCCGCCAGCGGCGAACTCGGCGGTGTCGCGGTCCACGGGGTCGGCTGGAACGCCGCGTACTCCTGTGTCACCGGCCCGTTGCCGCGCCAGGATTCAAACCCGCCATCGAGCACCATCACGCGCGGGTGCCCGGCCTTGAGCAGCGCGTACGCCGTCATCGTCGCCGCCAGCGGATCCTCGCCGTCGCTGTAGATCAGCACGGGCTTGGCGGCTGTCACTCCCGCCCGCTCGAACACCCGGGCCAGGTCGCACTCGGGCAGGTACGAAGCGGGCATGCCGCTCACCGACTGGCGCAGGCACTCATCTTCCATGTGGACCGCGCCGGGCAGATGGCCCGCCAGGTACTTTCCGACCGGCCGGGCATCAAGCACGTGCGCCTTGTCCGCGGCGATCAGCCCACGGGCTCGCGATGACGAGACCACTTCGAATGTCCCCATCGCCGCGGCGGGCTGCGCTGCGGCTTCCCCGGTCGCCGGAATCTGGGCCAGCACGCTCGAGGCCGA